>CAYSZC010000016.1:12249-13523 GCA_964435345.1 uncultured Thermotogaceae bacterium | reverse complement strand
TTCTACGCCAGCTCCGCCAGGAGGTTGAGCCAATCGAGGAGTAGCCGCGGCATCAGGAAATGCCGGCGCACGTGTTCGCGGCCCTGGGCCCCGATCCGGCGACGGAGCTCGGGATCCCCGAGGAGCTTCACCGCCAGGGCGGCCGCCCCGTCGTAGTCCCCCGGCTCCACCAGGTACCCGGTCTGGCCGTGGATCACCTGGAGCGGGATCCCACCGACGTTGGTCGCCACCACCGGCGTCATCTTCCACAGGGCCTCGGACACGGTGAGCCCGAACCCCTCGCGCAAGGAAAGCTGGAACACCACCGCCGCTTCTTCCTGGAGGGCGTTCACGAGGAGGGGGTCAGTCTCGGTGATGAGCTGGACGTCCTCCGTTTCCCCGATCTGTTCCTGGACCTGGGCAAAGATCTGGGGACCCTCGGGGTCGTCGGTGGCCATGTTCCCCACCATCACCAGCCGGCAATCCACGGCCTCCTTCACCCGCTGAAACACCTTCAGCACCCCCAGGGGGTCCTTCCACTTGTCGAACCGCGACACGAGGAGGAGGAGCGGCTTGTCCCGGGGAATCCCATACTGGCCAAGCTTTCGCTCCAGCTCCGCCTCGCTGAGGTCCCGGCTGAGATCGGAGAGGGGATCAATGGCCGGGGGGATGATGTGCGTTTGTGCCGGCAGGTCCGGCTTGCGGAACGCTTCTGAAGACACGACTACTGCATCGTGGCGAAGGATGAACGGCTTCAGCATCTCCCACACCGCGGGATGGGGGTTGGAAATGTCAATGTGGCACCGCCAAACCCACGGGTTGACCCGTTGGTGGTAGCGGATCATCGGCAGGGGTTGGGGATCGTGGACGATGATCACGTCGTGGTCGGCGATCGGGCTGTACCGGGCGAACGCCTCGTTCACCCGCAGGTAGTCGGCCACCTCGCGCTCGGTTAGCTCCACGGGCTCGCCTTGAAGGGCGTTGTGGAGCTTCTTCGTGACCTGGAACAGGGTCGGATCCCCATAGAGAAGGTTCCAGTTGGCGTCAATCCCCACGTCGTTCATGAGGGGAATCAACGAGTGGAGCATCCCCGCCACGCCTCCCCCGTGGAAGGTGGCGTTAACCTCAAGCACACGCAGCCCGTAGAGTGGCCGGGCGGCCTTGAACACGGCCGCGATCGCTTCTTCGCCTACATACGGCACATACCGTTCGATTCCTAGGAGTTGCATCGGGTTAGGGCCAAAGGGGGCCCTCTTCTTCACCTCCTGTTGTGGTTTGGTAGAGCGCTTCTGGGA
>CAYSZC010000016.1:0-12149 GCA_964435345.1 uncultured Thermotogaceae bacterium | reverse complement strand
GGGCCAGATCGCCACCTGATGGTACCCGATGGGGGAGTAGCCAGGGTGACCGGGACGTGGGGATTGGACCTGCCAGGCTATCCATCCTCCCTCGCTCCCCCATCCGGCGCTCTCCGGGGTGCTCGGCGTCCTTACCCCTTGAGGGCGCCAGCGAGGATGCCGCGCACGAAGTAGCGCTGAAGAGAGAAGAACACGAGCATCGGGACGATCATCGAGACGAACGCCCCCGCGGTGAGGAGCTGCCAGTCCTGCCCGCGAGACCCCACGAGGAGCGCCAGTCGAACCGTGAGCGGGGCTACCTCTCTGAACCCGCCCAGGTACACCAGGGCTACCAGGAGGTCGTTCCATACCCACAGGAACTGGAAGATCGCCGCGGAGGCCAGCACCGGCACCGAGAGCGGAAGCACGAGTCGAACAAACGCCGTAAACGGGGTCGCCCCGTCCATGAACGCCGACTCGAAGAGTTCCTTCGGCAACGCCCCGAAGAAGTTGCGGAGGAGGTAGATCATCAACGGAAGCCCATAGCCGGTGTGAGCGAGCCAGATGCCGAGGAAGGTCCCGGAGAGATCGAGCGCATAGAACATCCGGAGCACGGGGATCAGCGTCATCTGAAGGGGGACCACGATCAACCCAATTACCGTCATCAAGAGAATCTGTCGGCCACGGAACTCCATCCACGCCAGGGCGTAGGCGGCGAGGGCGGCGATCGTGAGGGTGATCAGGGTGGCCGGCACGGTGATGATGAAACTATTGAGGAATGCCTGACCCATCCCTTGCCGGAGCAGGACGTCCCGGTAGTTGGCGGGCGTGAACCGTTCCCACTGGCTGGGGTCCGTGAGCACCGTCCACCACCCCGAGACGAGGAGGTCCCGTCGGGGGCGGAACGAGCTCACGAGGAGACCGAGCGACGGCGTAAGCCAGATCGCGGCAAGGACGATCACGACCAAGTGCACCGGCAGCCGCTTCGCAAGACGTCTGTATCTCACCGCACCGCCTCCTGGGCCCGGAATCGGCGGATGTTGATCACTACGAACGGGACGATGGCCAGGAACAGGACCACGGCGATGGCGCTCGCTACGCCGTAGTTGTGGAATAGGAACATCTCGTTGTACATGCGGTTCGCGAGCACATCGGTGTCGTGGGCGCCGCCGGTCATTATGTACACGATGTCGAACACCTTGAGCACGAACACGACCATCGTCGTCGTGACCACGGCCAGGGTGGATTTCAGGAACGGGATGGTGACATGGCGGAACACCCGCCACTCGTTGGCCCCGTCAATCCGCGCCGCATCGAGCATCTCCTTGGGGATCCCCTTGTACGCGGCGGAGAGGATTACCATGCAGAACCCTGTCCACACCCACACCCCCACCGCGACCAAGGCCAGGTTGTTGATCCATGGGCGCTGGACCAGCCACCCGATCGGTTCCCCTCCCATGCCGACCACGATCGCGTTGAGGAGGCCGATCTGAGGGGCAACGGCCGGTCGGAACGCGTACATGAACCGCCAGATCACCCCTGCCGCTACGTAAGAGATGGCCATCGGAAGGAAGATCACCGATTTGATCAACGCTTCATAGCGCACCCGATCGAGAAGGACCGCAAGGAAGAGCCCCAGCCCCACCGTGAACAAGGTGAACACCACGAGCCAAAGCAGATTGTTGCGAACCGAGACGAGCATCGGCGAGGATGTGAGCACCTGGATGTAGTTACGGAAACCCACGAACACATCGGACCTAGGGCCATAGAAGCTCAGGCGAATCGTCTCTGCGGTGGGGTAGACGAGGAACACTCCCAGCATGAGCAGGGCAGGGGCGAGGTACAACCAATGGACACGGCTCTGCCTCATGTCAGGGAACCTGCCGGAACAAGGATAGCCGGGGCGGGGGCGCCCCGCCCCGGCTGAAGCGACCGCACGTGGCTACCTCCTGTAGGCGGCAACGGCCGCGGCCTCGATGTCCGCGAGGACCCTGTCCAAGGGGACACCGGCCACGAAGTCAAGAACGCCCTTCCAGAACGCGCCCGCCCCCACCGCACCCGGCATGAGGTCCGAGGCGTCGAACCGGAAGACGGTCGCGCCCTTGAGGATCTCCGCCGCCAGGGCGGTGAGCTTGTCCGGGTAAACGCCCGGATCCACGTTCACGTTGGTCGCGAGCTTCCCGAGCTCCCCACACCAGATGCTCTGGGCCTCGGCTGACGCCAAGTACTGAACGAACCGGCGAACCTCGGGGGTGTCGCGGAACGCGGAGACGAGGTCCCCGGCCCCGAGGAGAGGGGTCCCCCACTGGGGGTCGATTGAGGGGAACACAAAGAACGCCACGTCCTGATCCACGTTGAGCCCGGGATGGGCATCGGCGATGAAGCTCTTGATGAACGTCGCCTGGCGGTGGAGGTACGCCCCGGGCGGCGAATCCCACAGGACCGCCGGCGAGTCGCCGAAGCCGATGGTCAGGGCGCCGATCGGGCCACCGTACACGTAAGCCTCGTTCTTGACGATGGTCCCGAACAGCTCGAACGCCCGCCTCACCGCGGGATGGGTCCACGGGATCTCGTGGTTGACCCACTGGTCGTAGAGGTCAGGCCCGGCGGTGCGGAGCATGATGTCCTCGATCCAGTCCGTGCCCGGCCAACCGGACGCGGCGCCGCTCTCCAGACCCACCGCCCACGGGGTCTTCCCCATGGCGGCCAGGCCTGCAGTGAACGCCATCAGGGCATCCCAGGTCGGCAGGTTGAGACCAACTCCCAGTTCCTTGGGGTTGTACCAGACGAGGGACTTCAGGTCGGCGGAGATGAAGATCCCGTACACCTTCCCGTCCACGGTGGCCAGGTCCACGAACGCCTTCGGGAACTGGGCAAGGTCCACGATCCCGTCCAAGGGGATCACTGCACCCCGGGCCACGAACTCCGCCATCATGCCAGGGTTGGGGATCACAGCGAGGTCGGGCGGGTTTCCAGCGGCGACACGGGTGGCGAGGATGGCAGGCAGATCTCGGCCTACACTCTCCACACGAATGTCTATCCCGGTCTCCGTTTCAAACGCCGCCACCACCTTTTGGAATGCCTCGAGTTCAGCCCCGCCCCACAGAACCATGATCGTCACCGGGGCCTGAGCCTGAGCGAGGCCAGCCATAAGTCCTGCCAACAAGACACCGATTAGCAGTCGTTTAGTCACAGCTTACCTCCTTGTTGTCCCTGCACACCTCTCCTTAACCGTATTCCCTGGGCTTCTACGCAGGCTCTTGCCCGTATCACCTCCTTTTTCTTCAAGCAATGTTTCTGGGCTATCGCGAAGGTGTTGCACGACCGCAAGGGCTGCACCGCGGGCCGCGGTCGGGCCTCGCTCTTCAGCGCGGGTTACCTTGTGCAAATTTGGGAACTCCCCCGCGAGCGCTTCGCGAAGCCGGCGACGGCATCCGGCAATGAACGCTCCCTCTTCCGTCCCCAACATCTCCGCGTGGATCGCCACCCTCTCTGGGTCGAACAGGGGCACGGCGTGCACAAGAGGCCCGATCGCCCGCTCCACGAGAAGGGCCACGCGGTCCTTACCATCCAAGTTGTCCATCTCCTCCCCGGCCACGAACGCCCTGTACAGCGACCCACCGTGGCCATGAGCCCCGCGGTACGCACGGCCGTCCAGCACCAGGCTCGCCCCGAACCGCACATCTCCGTTGAGACCAGGACGAAGGGCAACGTACAGGAGCACACCATCGGTCCAGCCCAAGGCACGGGCCTCGACAAGGGCCATGAGGTGCGTGTCGTGGTGAACATACACCGATGCCGGGATCTCTCTCTGCAATGTGGCCTGGACCGCTACCCCGCGCCATGCGGGCATCGTCGCGCCCATGAAACTCGCTACCCCATCGTTGACGAACGCCGGCAGGGCGATGCCGACCCCTGCCACGTGGGGCCACGGGACCCCCAGAGTGTCGAGCCACGTCGTGAGTTCCTCCCCCACGTAGCAAAGCAAGGGAACCGGGTCAGCCGGGGCATCAGCCACGCTCAGGGTGAGATGGTGAAGGGGGTCCCCCCACAGATCGGCAAGCACAAACGTGAGTTGGGGAAGCTCGAGGTCAACCCCGATCACGGAACGGATGCCGCCGTCCAAGCGGAACACCGTGGCCGGGCGGCCACCCCGCAGGGCCCGGGTCCCGTCCGGGCGTACGAGGCCCAGGCGTTGGAGCTCGGCAAGGGCCTTGTCCACCGTGGGCCGCGACAAGGCGAGAGAGGACTCCAGTTCCCTCCGGGTGACCCCAGCCGGGTTCCACACCGCTCGAAGCAAGGAGTGAACGTGCATTGTCCTCCTTTTGCGATATGTTTTGCAAAACGAGTATACTAAGCCTCCCCCTAATGGTCAACCTCGCGGAATGTCCGCGGTCATCCCGAGGACTGATCGCGGTCATGGCGAGGTCTCCCCCGGGCGGATACCTTCATCTGGCCATGCGCCAGGAGATCCGGTTTGCCGGGTTCGGTGGTCAAGGCATCGTCTCCGCCGGCCGGATCGCCGGTCAGGGCGCGGTCATCTACGACGGCAAGCACTCCGCCCTCACCCAGTCTTTCGGCCCGGAGGCCCGCGGCGGGGCGTCCCGCATCGTCACGACCTGCCCGCTGTGCCAGTTCAACCTCGAGGAGCGTTTCCCGCCCGAGGCACCGGCTCTCCCCGTCCTCTACCTCGGGCAGTTGCTGGCGTGGGCGATGGGCGCCGGCGAACCAGCGGTCGCCGCCCTGCTAACCGGCGAACCGGCGACTGGTGAACCGGTTTCTAAGGGGGTGTGACGTGAACGAGATCACGGTGTTCATCATGGGCAAGGGGTACCGCGTTCCGGCGGGCCTGACGATCATGAAAGCGATGGAGTACGCCGGGTACCGCCTCGTGCGTGGGTGCGGGTGCCGGGGAGGGTACTGCGGGGCCTGCACCACGGTGTACCGGTTGCCGAAGGACTACCGGCTGTACGCGGATCTGGCTTGCCAGACCCCGGTCCAGGACGGAATGTACATCGCCCAGCTCCCGTTCGCCCCCGCGGAGCGGCCGGCGTACGCGCTGAACGAGTTGACCCCGGACGGGACGACGCTCCTCTCCCTGTTCCCGGAGCTCGCCCGGTGCGTGGCGTGCAACACATGCACGAAGGCCTGCCCGCAGAAGCTCGAGGTGATGGACGGCGTCCAGGCCGCGCTCCGTGGCGACATCCCCCAGACGGCCGCGCTCACGTTCGATTGCGTCTCCTGCGGCCTGTGCACGATGCGCTGCCCGGCGGAGATCTCCCACCACCACGTGTGGCAGCTCGCCCGCCGCCTGAACGGGGCCCACCTCACGCCACGATCCAAGCACGTCGCGGAAAGCGCGGCGGCGGTGGCCGCAGGCAAGCACACGGCCGAGCTCGACCGGCTCGTGAGCGCGGGCAAGGACGCCCTGGTCGCGGCGTACAACGCCCGGAACATCGAACCCTAAGGAGGACGGCGTGGCCACCTACCCGAAACAGATCCAGGAATCCATCGCCCGCGTCGAGGCCACGCGCCCGGCGCGCCTCGCGACGAAACCGGCGCGGCTGGCGCTCCCTGAGCAGGCGGCGCTCCTCAAGGGGTTCCACCCCGACTACCGGGAAGAGGGAAAGCGCAAGCTCAAGGCAGGGGCGTCGTGGGGAGAGCCTGTGCCCCACGAGCTCGCCGATCTCCTCGAGGCCTATCCGCTCCTCGATCCGAACGCGGTGATGTCCCAGACCGATCACGACGTGGACGTGCTCGTGATCGGGGGGGGCGGGGCGGGCACGGTGGCGGCCCTGTGGGCAAACGAGTCCGGCATCCCCGCGGAGAGGATCTTGATTATCACCAAGCTCCGCCACGGGGACAGCAACTCGATGATGGCCCAGGGCGGGATCCAGGCCGCGGACAAGCCGAACGACTCGCCGGCGACCCACTACCTCGACGTGTTGGGCGGCGGGCATTTCACGAACGACCCCCGGCTCGTGCGGGCGATGGTCGAGGACGCCCCGGAGGTCATCCGCTGGCACGAGGATCTCGGAGTCATGTACGACAAATCCCCCGACGGGACGATGTCCACCATCCACGGGGGCGGCACGTCGCGCAAGCGCATGCATTCGGCCAAGGACTACACCGGGATGGAAATCATGCGCGTGCTTCGGGACGAGGCGCGGAGCCGGAGCATCCCTGTGATCGAGTTCTCCGCGGCGGTGGAACTCCTCACCGACGGCCAAGGCCAGGTCGTGGGGGCGGTGCTGTGGAACCTCGAGACCGGGGAGTACCAGGTGGTGCGGGCCCGCGCCACCGTCCTCGCCACCGGCGGGTGGGGCCGACTCCACATCCAGGGCTTCCCCACCACGAACCACTACGGGGCCACCGCCGACGGGCTCGTGCTGGCCTACCGGGCCGGGGCCAAGCTCCGCGATCTCGATGCGGTGCAGTACCACCCCACCGGGGCGGCTTATCCAGACCAGGTCGTGGGCCTCCTCATCACGGAGAAAGTGCGGGGGATGGACGCCCAGCCCCTAAACCGGCTGGGGGAGGTGTTCGTCCACCCGTTGGAACCGCGCGACGTGGAGTCGGCGGCGTTCATCCGGGAGTGCTCCCCACCCGAGAAGGGGGGGCGCGGCCTGGGCGTGGTCACCCCCACGGGGATGGTCGGGGTGTGGCTGGACACGCCGATGGTGGACATGATCCACGGCAACGGCACGTTCCAACGCGTGCTGTCCTCGATTTGGCGAATGTACGCGCGGTTCGACATTGATCCCACCCGGGAGCCGATCCTCGTCTACCCGACCCTGCACTACCAGAACGGAGGGGTCATGATTGACGAGCACGGCTGGACCGGGATCCCTGGACTGTACGCGGCAGGAGAGGTGGAAGGCGGGGTCCACGGGAAGAACCGGCTGATGGGAAACTCGCTCCTCGACTTCAACGTGTTCGGCCGCCGGGCGGGGATCGCCGCCGGGGGCTGGGCAAAGAAGGCCACCCCTGGCGCCCCCACCTTGGCCCACGTCAGCCGGTACGTGGCGGAACTGAAGTCGGCAGGAATCCCCCCCGTACGGAAGGCCCCGTTGTTGCTCCCCGAGTACCGCGGGGAGAAGGCCCTGGCCAGGATGGTGAACCTCCTATGACGCGGGAAGCGAAGCGGTGGAAGGTCCCCAAGGGTCACGTCTATGTCCTGGACGACATCTGCAAGGGCTGTGGGTTCTGCATCGAGTACTGCCCACGCCAGGTGCTCGCCGAGGCCGACCGGTTCAACGCCAAGGGGTACCACCCCCCCGAAGTGGTGGATGCCAACGCCTGCGTGATGTGCGGGTTCTGCGAGCTCGTCTGCCCAGATTTCGCGATCTGGACGGAGAAAGAAACCACGGTGCCCTCGGGGGATGCGGAGAAATCCGACGACGCGATCCACCGCCAAGACACAGGGTCACCAAGGACACAGAGATGAACCCGCATACCTTGGTTCGCCGCGGAGGCCGCCGCATGAAGCAAGGCATGATGAAAGCGATGGCCCACAAGGGGTCCACGTTCGTGGAGATCGTCGCTCCGTGCCCGACGAACTACGGGCGCCGGAACAAGATCGGGGAGGGTCTGGACGAGCTTCGCTACTGCGCCGCCCACACCGCGATCCGCCACGGCGCCGACCCCCCAGAGGCGGGGATCGTCCCCGGAAGACCGTTCCTCGTGGGTAAGTTCGTCGAGGCGGACAAACCCACGTATCTGGAGATGTACGCGGCCAAGGCCGCGGAGATGGGAGGGGCAGAGTGAACTTCGACAAGGAACTGAGTGCGGCCATCGGCAAGGCGGCCACGGTCCTCCCCGCGGACGTGGTGCGGGGGCTCGAGGCGACTCGCGATCGCGAGGCAGGGGCGGCCCGGGTGCAGATCGAGGCGATCCTCAAGAACATCGTGATCGCCCGCGATGGAGCCGTGCCGATTTGCCAGGACACGGGGACGATCACGTTCTTCGTCAAGCTCGGCGTGGGGTTCCCGCACCTCGCCGATCTGTGGCGGGCCCTGCCCGCGGCGACCCGGGCGGCCACCCAGGCCGTCCCGCTCCGGCCGAACACCGTTCACCCGTTCACCGGCAAGAACCCCGGCGACAACACCGGCCGCTACATCCCGGCCATCACCTGGGAGGCAACCGAGGGGAACGAGGTCGAGATCCACGTCCTCCCCAAGGGCGGGGGATCGGAGAACTGCTCCGTGTTGCAGATGCTCATCCCGGGAGCGGGCCTGAAGGGGGTCAAGGAGGCGGTCGTCGAACACGTGGTGTCCTGTGGCGGGCGCCCCTGCCCCCCGACCGTGATCGGGGTCGGGATCGGAGGGGGAGCGGACCTCGCGGTGAAGCTCGGCAAGCTCGCTCTCCTCCGTCCCTTGGGCCAGCGACACCCCGAGCCGGAGGTAGCCGCGATCGAGGCGGAACTGGAGGAGCTGATCAACGCGTCCGGGGTCGGGCCGATGGGCCTCGGCGGGAGGACCACCGTCCTCGCCGTGCACGCCGAGTACGCGCATCGGCACCCGGCGTCGCTCCCGCTCGGGATCGTCGTCCAGTGCTGGGCCCACCGCCGGGCAGTGGTCCGGGTGCGTTCCAACGGTCAGATAGAGGTGCTATGAATGGCCCGCTGGGCCTTCGGCCACGCGGAGAACTTCGGATCCCCGCGGTTGGATACAGACTCACCGCAGAGGACGCCGAGAACGCTTCACCCCAACCCATGCCGTTCGGGTTCCTCTGCGACCTCGGCGGTCTCGGCGGTAAACAAGCCATGCACTCCGCCGCGCGTACAGAGCTACAGCGGGAATCCGCGTGCCGAATGCCTGCGTGCCGCAGGTCCGCGGACCCCAAAGCCGTCAGGAAGGCTTCCGGGTGTCAACAATGGCGCTGAAACACCGCGAGATCACCGAGCAGATCATCCAGTCCTTCTACAGGGTGTACCACGTTCTGGGCCACGGCTTTCTGGAGAAGGTGTACGAGAATAGCATGGCTGTTGAACTCCGTGAGCGTGGACTCTCCGTCCAGCAGCAGGCCCCAATCCGTGTTCTCTACGACGGACACATCGTAGGGGAGTACTTCGCTGACCTGCTCGTGGATGGAAGCGTGATCGTTGAGATCAAGGCTGCTCAGAATCTGACTGATGAGCACTTCGCCCAGATCATCAACTACCTCAAGGCCACTGGTATCGAGGTCGGACTGCTCCTCAACTTTGGACCCAAACCCGAGGTCAGGCGCAAGGTCTTCGAGACGGCGAAGGAGAAGGCATCTGGAGAGGAGGCACGCCGCGGCGATCCGCGGACGGCAGTCCGCGTGCGAAGCCCGCGGGCCATTCAAGATTCGGAGGGACAAGATGGTGCTGACAACGCCAATTGCTGAGAAGGACGCCCGCGCCCTCAAGGCCGGGGACGTGATCTACGTGTCAGGGACCATGTTCACGGCCCGGGACGAGGCCCACAAGATGATGCTCGAACACGGAAGCCCGCTCCCGGTGGAGGGACTGGCCATGTTCCATTGCGGCCCAGTCGCCCAGAAAGCGGGGGCGGGGTGGAAGGTCCTCGCCGCCGGGCCGACCACGTCGGCGCGGATGGAGCTGTTCGAGGCCGACTTCCTGCGCCGGTTCAAGCCCCGGGTGATCGTGGGCAAGGGCGGGATGGGTGAGAAGACCCTCGCTTCCCTCGGCGAGGTGGGCGCCGTGTACACCCACTTCACCGGTGGAGCTGGAGCCCTCGCCGCACAAGCGGTGAAGCGGGTCAAGGAGGTCCACTGGCTGGAAGAGCTGGGGATCCCCGAGGCGATCTGGGTGATGGAGGTCGAGAAGTTCGGGCCCCTCGTCGTGGCGATGGACAGCCATGGAAAGTCGCTCTACAAGGACCTTTCTCTCGTCGTCGAGGAGAACATGAAGGGAATCCGGGCGCGGATCCAGAAGTGACCGTTCCCGCCCCTCGATGGGAGAGGGAGAGGGTGGTCTGGCCCCCTCCCCCCAACCCCCTCCCACGCTGGGGAGGGGGAGGTCAAAGGAGGAGCAGCGATGTCTGAACAGAAGCCGAACGTCGAGGAGCTCCTCGCCACGGCCAAGGAGCCGGCGCGCAAAGCTCCAGCCTGGCACGCGTTCTACCGCGGCAAGGTCGGCCTAGGCCTGAAGTGCGCGATCACCGGCTACCAGGATTTCGCGATCTGGTACACGCCGGGCGTGGCCCAGCCGTGCCGGGAGATCGCGGAGACGCCGGCGAAAGTGTTCGAGTACACGAACAAGGGGAACATGGTCGCTGTCGTCTCCGACGGGACGCGGGTGTTGGGCCTGGGCGACGTCGGCCCCCACGCCGCGCTCCCGGTGATGGAGGGGAAGGGCCTCCTGTTCAAGTACCTGGGCGGAGTGGACGCGTTTCCGGTGACCCTCGCCACGAAAGACCCCGACGAGATCATCCAGGCCGTGAAGTGGATCGCCCCCGCGTTCGGGGGGATCAACCTTGAGGACTTCGCGTCCCCGAAGTGCTTCTACATCCTCGACCGGTTGCGGGCGGAGCTCGACATCCCGGTGTGGCACGACGATCAGCAGGGCACGGCCGCGATCACCCTCGCCGGGGTCCTGAACGCTCTCCAGGTAGTGGGCAAGGACCCGAAGAAGGCCACCTACGCCGTGATCGGCACCGGAGCAGCGAACGTCGCGTTCGTGCGCATCGCCCTCACCTACGGGATCCCGGCCGGGAACATCCTGATGGTGGACTCCACGGGCATCCTTCATCCCAAGCGGGAGGACCTGGAGCGGGAGAAAGACGAGAACCCGTATAAGTGGGACTACGCCCAGCGCACGAACAAGGAGCGACGGACGGGAGGGATCGCCGAATCGCTCGTCGGCGCCGACGTGTGCGTGGCCGCCTCCACGCCCGGCCCAGGGGTGGTCAAGCCAGAGTGGGTCAAGCGGATGGCCAAGGACGCGATCGTGCTCGCCTGCGCCAACCCGGTGCCCGAGATCTGGCCGTGGGAAGCGAAGGCGGCCGGGGCGAAGGTCATCGGCACCGGACGGTCCGATTTTCCGAACCAGATCAACAACTCGATCGGGTTCCCCGCGATCTTCCGCGGGACGTTGGACGTGTTCGCGAAGACGATCACCGACGAGATGACGATCGCCGCCGCGGAGGCGATCGCCCAGACCGCGCAGGACAAGGGTCTGCGCGAGGACTACATCGTCCCCTCGATGATGGACCTCGACGTGTTCGTGAACGAGGCGGTGGCCGTGGGGATGAAGGCGATCGAGCAGGGCGTGGCGCGGAGGTCCCTCACCAAGGCCGAGCTGGCGAAGCAGGCGGAGACGATGATCAAGCGGGCACGGGCCGAGGTGGACATCCTCCAGAAGGCAGGCCACGTCCCGCCGCCGCCCAAGGTGTAGCAGTTCGGGGTCCTGATCTAGACAGGGCCGACCCCACGTCGGCCCTGTTCCTTGCGACCGGGCCGCCTCTCCATGCCGCTCACCCGTGCTGCACTCTCCCGTCTCCCCACGAGGAGGGAGAAGGTGAGGGGGCCAGTCCCTGCGGTAGAATCCCAGCCGGAGGGACTGGCCATGAGGACGACGCTCTACTACTTCACCGGAACCGGGAACTCGCTCGCCTGCGCGCGGGCGATCGCGGATGGCTTGGGCAGCACAGATCTCGTCCCCATCGCCTCGCTCCGTGGCGAGAAGCGGATCCGCGTCCCCGCCGAGCGGGTGGGGATCGTGTGCCCGGTCTACTTCTACACTCTCCCGTTCATCGTGCGGGAGTTCATCCCCCGCCTCGACCTATCCGGGGTTCGCTTCGCGTTCCTCGTCGCCACGATGGGCGGTCTGCCCGGTCGCGCCGTCGAGCACGGAGAGGATCTGTTCGAGAAGGCGGGGAGCGAGCTCCACGCCGGGTTCACGGTGCGGATGTTCGCGAACTACATCGCCGAGTACAACGTGCGGGGGGAGGGCGCCGTCCGCGCGATGAAGAGGCGGATGGAAAAGCGGGTGAAGGAGATCGTGGCTGTCGTTCAGGCCGGAGAGCGCCACCTCGACCGGGGCGGGCCGGCCGATTGCCTGCTGAGCCGGGCGGTGTTCTCCCTCCTCGGGCGGAGGTTCGTGCGGGAAGCTCGGACGCGCGACCGGCTGTTCACCGTGGATCCGTCGTGCATCCACTGTGGGACGTGCGAGCGCGTCTGCCCGG
>CAYSZC010000015.1:0-13747 GCA_964435345.1 uncultured Thermotogaceae bacterium | reverse complement strand
CTCATCCTCCGCGCCGGGAGGTTCGGGTCAACCAGACCCTCCTGCGAAGGACACTTCGCTACTCGAGTTCACCGGATGACAAGCCAAGTGCCCGCTCCCAGAACCAACAACCCGATGACCCGGGCCAGGTCCAGCGGCCGCGGGACCGCGCCGAGCCAGCCGAAGTGGTCGAGCACCACGCCGACCAGCAGTTGGGCGGCGATCGTCAGGGTCAGAGTGGATGCCAGACCGAGGCGAGGAACGGCGTAGCTGACGGAAGTCACGATGAGCACGCCAAGGAATCCCGCGGTGAGCGCGTACCAGGGCACGGAGTGCCACGCTCCGAGGTTGCCGCCGCGGAGGAAGACGATGATCGCGCCGGACAAGAGCACCCCCCCGACGTGGACGATGAACGTGCTCTCGGCCACGCCCACGCGGGTCCCGATGACCCCGGAAAACAGCGACTGCAGGCAGATGGCAACGCCCCCTACGAGGGCGATCAGGACAGCGGGAAGTAGCGAAGGCATCGGCACTCTCCTTTCGGCGAACCCCAAGTCGGCGGGCGCGCCTCGAGTATCCAGTGTCCCATTGTACGCGCACGACGCCCGTCGAGGCTCGAGGGCACAGCCCTTTCGTGCCACCCGCTGCGTGTGGCCCGCCCGCGCCCACTCGAGCTTCTCCTGTTCGTCTAGCTCTCCAAGCAGAGCCTGCCAGATCCGCTCCCCGATCCCCTCGTCCTCCCAGCGGCGGAGGCCCCCGCCACGCCGTGACGTACGCCCCGTGCTCCCGGGGCGTGTCCTGCCACCGGCAGCCCGTGCGCAGCACGTACAGGATCCCCGCGATGACCTTTCGGTCCTCCACCCGTGGACGGCCCACGTGCCCGTGGGGCAGCAGAAGGGGCTCGATCCTCTTCCACTGCTGGTCGAGGAGGGTGCGGTGGGCTTCTTCGTGCTCTCCGCTGAGGCAGAACTGCCACCAAGCTTGGCTTCCCCCGCCCAACGGAAACGCGAGCGACGATGTGCCCCCATGCCCACTGGCCCGCCTCCCACATTCGGCGCAGATATGGACAAGACCAGAAGAGGCCCTGTGGGATCACCTTGCGGCCTGCTCGCTGAAGAAGATAGGCGGAGGCAGCGGCACCGGCGCGCTCCTGGCGGCCTTGGCCGCGCGCGGAAGCGAGGGCATGGAGACATTCGACCGGCGCTTCCGCGGGCCCGGGAACAGGCGCTCGACGTGGAGCTGGAACCTGTCGAGAGCACCGCTTGGGATTCTCTTTCAGCGACGTCCGTTGTTTTACTCAGGACGCTGAGTAATATTGCTCAGCGCCATGAGTAAACCGCGGAGGCCGGAGTACATCCGGGTGCACGCCCGTGAGCTCAGTCAGCGTCTGGAAGAGCCACGCCGATTCCTCCAAGTGGTGGCCGGCCCTCGTCAGACCGGGAAGACCACGCTCGTGCGCCAGGTCCTCGTCGGGTGGGAAGAGGCTGCGCACTATGCGTCGGCAGACGAGCCCACCTTGCGCGACCGTAGCTGGCTCTTCCAGCAGTGGGAGGTGGGACGGAGCATCGCCCGTGATGCTGGCCCGTCGGGCGCTGTTCTGGCCCTCGATGAGATCCAGAAGATCCCGCAGTGGGCGGAGACTGTGAAACGCCTGTGGGATGAGGACACAGCCCGAGGAACCCCGCTCCATGTGGTCGTGCTCGGCTCGGCCCCGTTGCTCGTCCAACAAGGGCTATCGGAAAGCCTCGCCGGCCGGTTCGAGATCCTTCGGGTGCCTCATTGGGCGTTCACAGAGATGAAGGATGCCTTCGGCTTCGACCTCGACGCGTACCTCTACTTCGGAGGGTACCCGGGCGGCGCGCCCCTTATCGCGGATCCTGTCCGTTGGGCCCGGTACATCGTGGATTCCCTCATCGAAACAACGATCGCCCGCGATGTCCTCCTCCTCACCCGGGTGGACAAGCCGGCGCTGCTGCGCCAACTCTTCCGACTCGGGTGTCGTTACTCCGGACAGATCCTGTCGTACACGAAGATGCTCGGCCAGCTTCAGGACGCGGGCAACACCACAACCCTTGCCCACTACCTCGACCTTCTCAGTGGGGCGGGGATGCTAACCGGGTTGTCCAAGTACTCGGGGAGTGCCGTTCGCCAGCGTGGTTCAAGCCCCAAGCTTCAGGTGCTCAATACGGCGCTCATCACGGCGCAGAGCGGTCTGTCGCTGGAGGAGGCGCGGAGCGATGGGGAGTTTTGGGGGCGCCTTGTGGAATCGGCTGTGGGGGCCCATCTCGCGAATGCCGCGACGGCTGGGGAGTGCGCGGTGCACTACTGGCGAGAGAGGAACCGCGAGGTGGACTTCGTCGTCTGCTCCGGGAAACGCGTTGTGGCGATCGAGGTGAAGAGCGGCCGACGGAGGGAGTCGTTGCCGGGAATCGCCGAGTTCACCAAGATCTACCCGACCTCCCGCTCCCTGCTGGTTGGGGGAGACGGCATCCCTGTGGAGCGTTTCCTGGCGCAGAGCGTGCTCGACTGGCTAGGCGATTCGTCACTAGGGGTCAGGACTTGACGCATCGGTAGGCTTGCCGCAATCGCTGCCCGCCGCGCTGATCACAAAGCCCGAGAAGAGCGCATCAAGACGCCTGGGCGCGGCCGAGGAGTCGGTTCCGGCTCACAAGGAGCCCATCGGGCTCCTTGACCTCGATCACGGCAAGAGGGACGTCTCTCAGGACAGCCCACGCTTGGGCCATGTCCACATCTCCCTCCCCGAGAGCGAGGTGCTCGTCGTACGTACCGTGGTTATCGTGGAGGTGGACGACGCGGAGATAAGGCACGAGGACGGGGAGATGCGCGAGGGCATCCGCGCCGTGGGAGATCCAGGCGTGGCCGAGGTCCAGGGTCCCGGGGACGGCGAGCTCGGCGAGGACCTCCCGGAACCGAGCGAGGTCCCACAGATAGGCGCCGGGGAGCTGGGGGTCGTTCTCCAGGCACAGCGCGATCCCCGCATCGTTGGCCTGACGGGCCAACCGCTGGATGGCTTGAAACGCGGTCGGCCACGGAGGTTCGTGGGCGGTGCCCATCGCGGGACGGTACCCAAGGTGGAACGTCACCGTGCCTGCCCCGAGCTTCGCCGCGAGTTCGAGCGTAGCCGCGATCTCGGCCTCGGCGAACGCACGGACCCCGGGATGGGGGGACATCAGGTTGACATCGGCGACCGGGACGTGAAACGACAGCTCTACCCCCGCGATGCGCACCCGGCGGACGAGGCCCGCCGACCACGCCGCGGGATGCCACGGCGGCTCGCACAGGAACTCGACCCCGTCGAACCCCATCTCGGCAACCCGAGACGCGACCCGGTCCGGGGGTTCGGGGTGGAACGCGAGCGACGAGGCGAGCAGCCGGGCCATCGCCCCTAATACTGCACGAAACCGCTCTTCACCGCCGAGATCGCCGAGCGCGCCGAGAAACCCGCGGAGGGAACTTCGCACAACAAGAACTGTAAACCCAAGAGGATTGGCTTTGGTCAGACAAGATCCTCTCCGCGTTCTCTGCGCGCTCGGCGGTAAGCGCAGTGGCGATGTGCACGATCTGGGATCGTCTCAACTCGCCGGCTTTCCCGCGACGAGGAAGAACACGGACGTCTTGCCCACAGGAACGGCCGAATAGAGCCGGCCGAAGGCGCGGGTGATCGGATCCATGTGCGGGGCCAGCTTCAGAAGCAGACCCTCAAGGTGAGCGGGGCTGAAGAAGTCCCGCGCCAGGCGGGCGATGTTTCCGTATGCCTTGACGCCCGTGAACCCGGCGCGCCCGACAAGGGCGACCGTCTCGTCCGGGGTTCGATGCGTCAGTTCGAAGTACCTCGCCGAAAGGAGATCCTCCCGCGCCTCCTCCAAGAGGGGGATCCCGAGGAGGGGATCGTCCGGGGCCACGGGGCGTAACCCGGGCTCGCCCGGGGTGGCGCGGAACGTGGCCACAGGACGCACCGCCTCCGCCGCCTGGCGCAGGGCCGGGCTCAAGCGGAACCGGAGCTCGTACTCCGCCTCGCGGAGTGGCTCAAGCGAGCGGTGGACGAGCCGGTACAGAGCCTCGCGGCCCTCGATGTACAGCTCGGCGGTCTCCTCGATCGGGCGCCGCAGCTCGGCGGACAGATCCTCGAACGTGGCCGCGAACCGGCCACCGGGCCGAAGGACCCGGAACGCCTCGCGCAGCGCGGCGAGCGGGTCCGTGCACTGCTCGATCGCGGTCGCCGACACCACGCCGTCGAAACTTCCGTCCGCGAACGGCAGATCCTCCGCCGGGGCGCAGACCACCTCCACGTTGGTGAGCCCGAGGCACCGGGCGTTGTCCTGCGCGAGATCGGCCCGGCGTGGGGAGGGATCGAGGGCGACCACCTCGCGCACGTGCCGCGCCAACGGTAACCCGGGCCACCCGTCTCCGGTGCCGATGTCGAGCACACGGCGAGCGTCGCCTAAGCCGGCGAGGAACGCCCCGATCTGGGCCCCGTCCACCCAGTCGAATGGCCGGACCGGGTCGGCCGGGCGGTGGACCCAGGGCAGAGCCTCCGCGGCCTGCCACACCATCCGCTCGTAGCGGAGCTCGGCCGAGGTGGCCGACGCCAGCGGGAGGCGCTCCCGGATCCAGCCTTCAATCGTCACGGTGCGGCCAGAACCTCGGCGAGGTTCCAGATGCGCACCACCCCGTTGTCGGACGCGGTCACGAGGAGCGACCCATCGGGCGAGAAGCCGACCGCTTGGACGACCGCGTCGTGCCCGCCGAGCACGGCCACGCACTTCCCTGTCTCTGCGTCCCAGATCCGGGCCGTCTCGTCGAGCGAGCCCGAAAGGTAGAACCGCCCGTCCGGGGATGCCGCGACCCTGATCACACAGCTGTCGTGCCCCCACAGCTCGTTATGGTAGAGAAGCCCCACCGCCGTGTCCCACACGCGAAGGAGCTTCCCCCATCCCACCACGACGAAGTACCCGTCCGGGGTGAACGCCACATCCCACGCCCTCCCGGGGAGCGAACGGATCTCGGTCCAGGTCGCTGTGTCCCACAGGATCGCCCGGTCGCGGCCCGCGGAAGCCACGAGCGTCCCGTCGGGGGAGAAGACGACCTCCTGGACCGGGACGGTGTGCGGGGTCTTGACCCACAGCGGCTTGTTCCCGCCCAGATCCCACAGAGCCAACGTGCCGTCGCTCCCGCCGATGAGGAACGTCCCCGCGGGGCCGAACGCCATCCCGAAAATCCTGCCGAACGCGCCGCGGAGGGTGGCAACCAGTTCTCCCGTTGCCACCTCCCACACGCGGATCTCGCTCACGGCCGCCGCGGCGAGCCTCGCGCCGTCGGGGGAGAAGACGAGCACGAACACGTTCACGTCCGGGAACGGTAGCCGCGCTACCTCCTCCCAAGCCTCCGTCTCGTAGAGGATCACGGCGTGGTGGGTCCCCACGGCGAGGTGCGCGCCATCGGGGGAAAACGCCGCCGAGGAAAGCCAACGCACGTTCCACGTCGCCACAAGCCCGTTGGGGGCTGCCACCGCCGCCACCGCCCACACCATGCCCAGCACCCATAACATCCGCTTCATCCGTCACCCCTTGATGCACACGGCGGGGCGGACCTTCGCCACGAGGGCGTTCAGACCGGCGCCCACCGCTGCTTCCACGACCTGATCCACGTCCTTGTACGCGCCTGGCGCCTCCTCGGCCGCCCCGGCGTAGGAGTGGGCCCGCACCACGATCCCCTGCCTCGCCAGCTCCTGCACGAGTTCCTGGCCCCGCCACCGTTTCTTCGCCTTCGTCCGCGACATCGCTCGCCCCGCCCCGTGGACGCCGGAGCCAAACACCTTGTCCATCCCCGCCTCCGTCCCGCGCAGGATGTAGGAGGCGGTGCCCATCGTGCCCCCGACGAAGATCGGATGGCCGAACTTTCGGTACCGGTCCGGGTTCTCCGGCCGGCCAGGGCCGAACGCGCGGGTCGAGCCCTTGCGGTGGATGAGGAGTTTCTTCTCCTCACCGTCTACCCTGTGGCGCTCGAACTTCACGTTGTTGTGGCCTACGTCGTACAGGGTCCGGATCTTCCCCGGAGGGAGGTTGAACACGGGGGCGAGGGTCTCCCGCACGAGGTGGGCGATCACCTGGCGGTTGGCGAACGCGCAGTTGATCCCGGCGAACACGGCCCCCAGATACTTCTGGCCCTCCGGGGACTTGATCGGCGCGCACACGAGCTCCCGCTCCCGGATCGGGATCCCGTACTTCTTGCTCGCCCGCTCCAGATCCTGGAGAGAGTCCTGCCCGATCTGGTGCCCGAGGCCGCGGGACCCACAGTGGATCGCGACGAGGACCTGGCCGACCTCGATCCCGTAGGCGCGGGCTGCCTCCGGGTCGTGGACCTCCTCCACGTACTGCACCTCGAGGTAGTGGTTCCCCGACCCCAAGGTCCCGATCTGGCGGAACTCGCGCTCCTTGGCCTTCTTGGACACGGCGTCGGGATCGGCCCCGTCCATCCGCCCGTTCTCCTCGATGTAGTCGAGGTCCTCGGGGAACCCGTACCCCCGCTCCAGCGCGAACTTGGCCCCCTTCTTGAGCACCTCGTCCACCCCGTCCAGGGTGAGACGGATCTTCCCCTCCGAGCCCAGGCCGGCCGGGACGTGGGCAAACAGACGGTCCGCCACCTCGTCCTGGCGAGGCTCGATGTCGGACCGAGAAAGAGGGGTAGTCAGAACCCGCACCCCGCAGTTGATGTCGAACCCGACGCCGCCCATCGCCACCACGCCCCCCTCGGGGTCGAACGCCCCGACGCCCCCGATCGGGAACCCGTAGCCGGGGTGCACGTCGGGCATGGCGATCGAGGCGCGCACGATCCCCGGGAGGCAGGCCACGTTTCGCACTTGGACGAGGGCGTTCCACTCCTGCCCGCCGCCGCCCTCGGCTTCCCCGGCCCCTTCGCCGGAGAGGAGTGGCCGGAGCAGGGCCTCGGAGACGAAGATCCACCCCGGGACGCGCATGTCCCCGGCCTTGGGGAGCTCCCACGCGTAGTCGCTTATCTTCCGCAGGTCCCTCGCTTCCACGTCTCCCCCTCGCTACAGGTCCACCACGCACTGAGCGATGTGCTCAGTGCCCCTCGTCTCGACGCGCACGCCGGAGTACGTCGCCGCTTTCACCTCGACCCCCAGCCGGTGTCGCTCCGGGGCGATCCCCTCGCCCCACGCCCGGCCGGAGAGCCGCCACCGGCCTTCCTCTTCCTCGATCCAGACCTCGAATCGGGAGAAGAGCATCCTCCGCACGTCCCGCTCCCGGAGAAGTTCCCCCAGCCAGGCCACGAGGAGCCCCTCCAGCGTATCGGCGCGGACCTCGATCTGCACCGCTGTCTCCGTGCGAACTTGGGCCAGATCGGCCATCAAGGCGAACGTCCCCCGCGCCGCCTCGGCGAACGCTTCCTCTCGGGTCGCCCCGATCCCGCGCACCCCGGCGTCGGCCACATGGTCGAGGATCTCGTACGGCACGGGATCACCCCCCGTACTTCCTCACCGCCGAGACGCAGAGGACGCAGAGAGAATCTGCTTTGGAATGAAACCCGAGACTCAAGCGGGTTGAGCCTTCACCCCAAGCCCTCTCTACAGACTCCGCTTCGCTGCGGCAGAGATCAGATCCGCGGGACATGTTCACCCCCCGAACCGCCACCGCTCGACCGGTGTGTACACGGGCCCCTGGGGGCGCAGCTCGGATCGCATCAGGGTCAGCCGTTCCACCGGCGCCGTGAGGGCGGCAAGAGAAACCGTGGTCACAACCGCGGCAACGTCCTGGGGAACGCGGAGACGGGCCAGGGTCACGTGCGGCGCGGCTTCCCTCCTCTCGGCGGGGAACCCAAGCCCGGTTACCGCCTGCTCGATCCTCCGCGCGAGTTCAGAGAACGGAGCGGACTCCCGCGTCGGCCCTGCCCACAGAACCCGCGCCCGGTGAGGACTGGGGAATGCCCCCAGCCGATCCAACAACAGCTCGAAGGGGAGCGTCTCCGCGGCGACGGCCTGCCCAAGGTTGCGGACCGCCGCCAGAACGTCCGCATCCCCCTTGCCCAGGAACCGCAGCGTGATGTGCAGGTTCTCTTCGGCAACCCACTTCCCGACACCGATCCGGGCGCGCAGGCCGCGGGCGGCACGACCCAGGTCCGCCCGCACCGCATCCGGAAGCTCCACGCAAAAGAACAGGCGCACGCCAGGGATTATAGCCCCTCACGTAGCGTTCCCGGCCTTCGCGCGCTACCATGTCGCCGCAAGAGGAGACCAAATGCCTCCGAAAGAGGACCAGCCAGAACTCAAACTGAAGGTCGCCGAGGCGCACCAACCGGACGTGGGCCGAGGGATCGCCCGGATCGCGAGCGAGCACATGGAGGCGCTCGGCGTGTCCCCGGGCGAGCCGCTCGAACTGGAGGGGGCCCGGGTCTCGGGCGCGATCGCCGCCGTGGCGTACCAGGCCGACGCTGGGCTCGACATCGTACGGATGGACGGCCTGATCCGCGCCAACTCCGGGGCGGGCGTGGGGGACGCGATCCAGGTGCGCAAGGCGAAGTGGAAGCCAGCGGGCCAGGTGACCCTGGCCCCGGCCCGAAAAGGGATCCACCTCGTGGCTCACCCCGACAGTTTGCGGGCCGTCCTCGCCGGCCGGGTGGTGCGCACCGGGGACGTGGTATCCACCGCGGCTCGGGCCGAGGGAAGCCCGTTCGGGGGCGACCTTCTCATCGAGCGGATCTTCCGAGAGTTCACCCAGATGGGCCCGAGCTTCGGCCTGGGTGAGATCCACCTCAAGGTGATCAGCACCCAGCCCGGGGGCCTCGTGCGGATCACCCCGGACACGGGAGTCGAACTCCTCCCCGAGCACGTGGATGTCGCAGAGCGCGGGCGGGACATGCCGGAGGTCGCCTACGAGGACATCGGCGGCCTCCGCGACGTGATCCAGAAGATCCGGGAGATGGTGGAGCTTCCGCTGAAGAAGCCGGAGCTGTTCGACCGCCTCGGGATCGATCCACCGAAGGGAGTGCTCCTCACCGGCCCCCCGGGCACGGGGAAGACACTGCTCGCCAAGGCCGTGGCCAACGAGACGGACGCCCACTTCATCGCCCTCTCTGGGCCGGAGATCATGTCCCGGTTCTACGGGGAATCGGAGGGCAGACTACGGGAGATCTTCGAACAGGCGGAGAAGAACGCGCCCGCGATCATCTTCATTGACGAGCTCGACTCGATCGCCCCGAAGCGGGCCGAGGTGACCGGGGAGGTCGAGCGGCGGGTGGTGGCCCAGCTCCTCACGCTGATGGACGGGCTCAAGGAGCGGCGGAACGTGATCGTGATCGGGGCCACGAACAGGATCGAGGCGATTGACCCCGCCCTGCGCCGGCCAGGACGGTTCGACCGGGAGATCGAGGTCCGCGTGCCCGACCGGGACGGTCGGAAGGAGATCCTGATGGTCCACACCCGGGGGATGCCGCTCTCCCCGGACGTGAACCTGGACGTCCTCGCCGGGCTGACCCACGGGTTCGTGGGCTCGGACATCGCGGCTCTGGCCCGCGAGGCGGCGATGAACGTGCTGCGCAAGCTCCTCCCCAAGATCAACCTCGACGAAGAGGGGATCCCCAAGGAAGTCGCCGACGAGCTCGTGGTGCGGTGGGAGGATTTCGACCGGTCCATGAAGGAGGTCCGGCCATCGGCGATGCGCGAGGTGATGGTGGAGGTGCCCACCGTGACCTGGCACGACATCGGCGGCCTCGAAGAAGTCCAGCAACTGCTGCGGGAGGCGGTGGAACTTCCGCTCACGAACCCCGAGGCGTTCCGCCGGCTGGGGGTCACGCCCCCGAGGGGGATCCTCCTCTACGGCCCGCCCGGCACGGGCAAGACCACGCTCGCCAAGGCCGTGGCCAACGAGTCCCAGGCCAACTTCATCACGGCAAAAGGGTCGGAGCTCCTCTCCAAGTGGTACGGGGAGAGCGAGCAGCGGGTGGCCGAGGTGTTCCGCCGGGCGCGGCAGGTCGCCCCGACGGTGATCTTCCTCGACGAGCTGGACGCCCTCGTCCCCCGGCGCGGGTCGGCGATCGGCGAACCCCACGCCACGGAACGAATCGTGAACCAGATGCTCGCCGAGATGGACGGGCTGGAGGAGCTGCGGGGGGTGGTGGTGATCGGGGCCACGAACCGCCCCGACCTCGTGGACCCGGCCCTGCTCCGCCCGGGGCGGTTCGACGAGTTGATCTACGTCCCGGTGCCGGACCCGGGGGCCCGGCTGGCGATCTTCCGCGTCCATACCCGAGGGATGGCCCTTGCCCCCGACGTGGACATCGCGAAGCTCGCCCCCCGCACGAGCGGCTACACCGGAGCGGACATCGCCGAGGTGTGCCGCAAGGCGGGTCGCATCGCGCTACGCGAGTCCATCACGGCTGCTGAGGTCACGATGCCTCACTTCGAGCAAGCCCTGGAGAAGACGCCGCGCTCGGTGACCCCGGAGCTGGAGAACCAGTACCGGCGGCTCGCCAAGAACCTGCGCGGCGCGGTGCGGCGGATCGGGCTCGTCCCGGAAACAGAAGAAAGAGAGGCTACACCTTGATGCGCATCCTGCTCGTCGCCTGTATCGTGTTCGGCGGCCTCGCCCTGGCCCAGGAGCCGGTGGCGCTCGTCAACGGCGAGCCCATCACCCGAGAGGAACTGGACATGGCCACCGGCCTGTCCGAGGTCATCTTCTCCCTGTACCAGGAGTTCCCGGCATTCGCCCAGTCCCTCCTCCTCACCGAAGAGGGAAGGGCGTTCCTCGCCCGCTACGAACGCGACGTGCTGGAGAAGATCATCCTGCGCCGGATCCAGCTCCAGGAGGCGCAGGCCCGCGGGCTTACCGCCGACGAGGCCGAGGTCGCCACGCACACCCAGGAAACGCTGGACCAGATCTACGCCTACTACGGCCTCACCGAGGAGAGCCTCGCGGCCAAACTCCTGTCCCAGGGGTACACCCTCGACCAGTTCAAAGACGACATCGCTCGGCAGCATCGAGAGAAGATTCTCATCGAGGCCCTGAAGGCCGCCGTGGTGGCGGAGGTCACGGTGACCGAAGAGGAGATCGAGTTCTACTACGGCACGGCCCCGACGCGGTTTGTGGACGAGGCCGGGGAGCTGCTTCCGCTTGCGGCGGTTCGCGACCGGATCGCCGCGATCCTCCGCACCGAGAAGGGCGAGGCCCACTGGCAGGAATGGCTCGCCAAGGCCCGGGAAGGCGCCGACGTGGAGATCAACCTGTAGCCGGTTTCAGGAAGAGCATCGCCAGCGGCGGCAACGTCAG
Source organism: uncultured Thermotogaceae bacterium (assembly GCA_964435345.1). GTDB lineage: Bacteria > Bipolaricaulota > Bipolaricaulia > Bipolaricaulales > Bipolaricaulaceae > Bipolaricaulis. The sequence goes on along the minus strand of CAYSZC010000015.1, from coordinate 2,465 downwards.
CGACAGAGAATAGGGAAACCCGTGGGCGGGGATCGGCTCGGCCTCCACCCCGCCCAGGTTTCCCTGCCCGCTCCCTCCATACTCCCCGGCATCGCCATTGAGAAGTTCCCGCCACCGTCCGGGGTGAGGCACGCCCACCCGGTACCCCGAACGCACGACCGGGGTGAAGTTCCCCACCGCGAGGACCACCTCTCCCTCGGCCTTTCCTCGCCGCAGGAACGCGATCACGCTCGCCGCGGCGTCGTCCGCCTGCACCCACTGGAACCCCGCGGACTCGCAATCCCGCTCGTGGAGAGCCGGCTCGGCACAGTAGAGACGGTTCAAATCGGCAACCCAGCGTTTCACTCCCGCATGGGGAAGGTACTCGGTCAGGTGCCAGTCTAGGCTTCGCTCGTGGTCCCACTCCCCCCACTGACCGATCTCCCCGCCCATGAACAGAAGCTTCTTCCCCGCGCTGGCGTACATGTGCCCGAGAAGGAGCCTCAGGTTTGCAAGTTGCTGCCAGTCGTCCCCCGGCAGCTTCCCCAGGAGCGACCCCTTCCCGTGCACCACCTCGTCGTGGGACAGAGGGAGCACGAAGTTCTCGTGGGCGGCGTAGAGCATCCGGAACGTCAGCTTGTCGTGGTGGTGCCGGCGGTGGACCGGGTCCTTGGCCATGTAGAGGAGCGTGTCGTGCATCCAGCCCATGTCCCATTTCAGGCCGAACCCGAGCCCGCCCATCGAGGTGGGACGCGACACCATCGGCCAGGCGGTGGACTCCTCGGCAATCGTCTGCACGTCGGGGTAGCGCCGGTAAACCTCCTCGTTGAGGCAGCGCAAGAACGCAATCGCCGCAAGATCATCCCGCCCGCCCTGTTCGTTGGGGATCCACTCGCCCACCTTGCGCGAGTAGTCGAGGTAGAGCATGGATGCCACCGCATCGAGCCGCAACCCATCGGCGTGGTAGCGATCGAGCCAGAACAGGGCGCTCGACAGGAGGAAACTGCGCACCTCGTGCCGGCCATAGTTGAACGTGAAGCTCCCCCAGTCGGGATGAACACCCCGCCGAGGATCAGCGTGCTCGTAGAGATGGGACCCATCGAACTGGCCGAGCCCGTGGCCGTCGGTGGCGAAGTGGGACGGGACCCAATCGAGGATGACCCCGATCCCGTGCTGGTGAAGGTAATCCACGAGGTACATGAAGTCCTGGGGCGTGCCGTAGCGGGCGGTGGGGGAGAAGTAGCCCGTGGTCTGGTAGCCCCACGAACCGTAGAACGGGTGCTCCATCAGGGGCAGGAACTCGACATGGGTGAACCCGAGGTCGCGTACGTAGGCGGCAAGCTCCGGAGCGACCTCGCGGTAGGTGAGGTAGCGTCCGTCCGGGCGGCGCCGCCACGACCCGAGGTGGACCTCGTAGACCGCGATCGGCGCATCGAGGGCGTTCCGCCGGCCGCGATCCGCCAGCCACCCTTCATCACCCCACCCGTAGGCGAGGTCGCACACCACCGACGCCGAGCGGGGCGGAGCCTCGGCACAGAACGCGAACGGGTCGGCCTTGAGCAGGTGGGGACCGTGGCGCGAGGCGATGTGGTATTTGTAGAGAGCTCCCGGCCCGACATCGGGGGCAAAGCACTCCCAGATCCCGGACCGCCCGTGAGGTCGCAACCGGTTTCGTCCGGGCTGCCAGCCGTTGAAGTCCCCCACCACGGACACGGACACGGCCTCGGGGGCCCACACCGCAAACAGCGTGCCCGTTTGCCCTTCTACGGTGATGTGGTGGGCGCCCAGCACCTCGTAGAGCCGGGTGTGCGACCCCTCGCCGAACAGCCACAGGTCATCCTCAGTGAGGAGGGTCGGCGCCCCGTCCACGATCCGCTCCGATCGGGTCTCCACGCCTAGTCGCGGAGCCGCACCGCGCGGGTCCGCCCTTCCTCCACGAACTCGATCTTCCCCTCCCGGGCCAGCCACCCCACGGCCATCAAGACGAGGGCCTGCCCGCCCTCGACCTCCCGCGCGATTCGCGACAGGGCAACGGGCTGACACTCCAGGAGGTACCGCCACACCCGACCGGCAGCGAGTCCAACGTCGTCTACGACCATGATCTCACCTCCTTCACACGAAGCCATGATAGGGTTCGGTCCCATCCGCCACAACCGTTGCTCGAAACGGTAGCGATCATGCCGCCACCGCCGATTCCTGCTTCATCGCGGATTGCGGCGTAACTCGCCGTCTTATGCCCGCTCCACAGGCGTTTAGGGTGTCCGGGCAACTCCCGGCCACCAGGATGTTGATCGCCGCATTGAGGTCCGCGTTTGTCTCATTCCCACAAGACAAACACCGGAACGCTGCCTGCGACAGCCGATTGCCCGTCTCAATGTACCCGCATACGGCGCACCGCAGGCTCGTGTAGGCCGGGTTGACGACCACGACTTCGCAGCCGTACAGCCGCCCTTTGTAGACGAGCATTCGGCGGAACTCGTGGAATG
>CAYSZC010000014.1:1353-14392 GCA_964435345.1 uncultured Thermotogaceae bacterium | reverse complement strand
GGTAGCCCCGCAGGTGGAAGGTAGGATTCGCAGAAGATAGGTGGCTGCCGGCGTTATGATGACAAAAGAAGTGCCCTGGTTTCACCCTTTACCCTCCCTCTCGGCGCCAGGGGGCGAAATCCCCCTGGCGCCCCGCCGTGAAGGTGTCCCGCGCGGCGCGGAACGTGAGCGCGGCGCCCGCGCTGAGCTCGGAGGCTATATAGAGCATCCGTCAGTAGTGACGCAACGGATGCGCTCGGATAAACCTATAGGACAAACTTCGCGCTAGAGATCCTTGACCGGCAGCCATTGGGTAGCTATACTTTTGGCCATCTCTATGTAGCGCAGGAGGATGACGATGATGCGGATGATACGGCGGACACTGTCCTTGGTCCTAGTTGGGATGTGGGTTGTGGCAGGGCTCGCCCAGCCCGTGGCGCCAGTGGACTCTCCGGCGATCATGGTGGACGGTTCGAGCACGGTGGGACCGCTTACGGAAGCGGTGGCAGCGGACTTCCTGGCCCAGGCGCCGCGGGCGCGGATCTCGGTTGGGGTCGGCGGGACGAGCGGCGGATTCCGGCGGCTCCTCGCCGGCGAGACGGACATCAACAACGCGTCGCGCCCGATCCGACCGGCGGAGATGACCACGGCCAGGGACCGGGGGATCGAGTACATCGAACTCATGGTCGGGATGGACAGCGTGACGGTGGCCGTGTCGCGCGAGAGCAGGATCTTCCGCAACGGGGCGCCCGTGATGACCCTGGGCGAGCTGAACCTCCTCTGGAGCCGCGAGAGCGAAGGGCTCATCACGCGGTGGAACCAGATTAGCCCGCGGTTCGCCGATGCGCCGATCGTGCTGTCGGGCCCATCCAGCGCGTCGGGGACGTTCGACGTGTTCACGACCGTGGTGTCCGGGAGGGCGGGCGACAGCCGAGCTGACTACTTCGGGACGGAGGAGGATCAGCTCCTCGCCGAGCAGACGGGCGCCGATCCGTACGCCCTGACCTACTTCGGGTTCGCGTACCTCGTGCACAACCGGGGTCGGGTTCAGGCGGTCGCCCTTGACCCCCGTCCCGAAGTCATTGACACCCCGCCCGCGATCCTCGCCGAGATCAACGCCCGGCGTGCCGCTGCCGGCAAGGCGCCGATCGTGGCCGTTGGGGGAACCCCGCAGGGCATCGTGCCGACGGAGGACACGATCGCCGACTTCAGCTACCCGCTGAGCCGGATGCTCTTCTTCTACATCAACGCCGCGTCGTCCCAGCGGCCGCTCGTGCAGGCGTTCGTGAACTTCTACCTCAGCGAGGAGGTCATCGGCGATCCGGAGTTCATGTTGGACGTGGGGTACCACTCCATCTCGTTCGAGCTGCGAGAGGCGGCGCGGGCGATCTGGACGAACCGGATCACCGGAACCGCGTTTGGCGGGACGATCGTGGGCTTCACGCCGGCGGAGATCGTTCAAATGTACCGGAGGCACGCCGGTCTGTAACCTTGGTGTATGATGGGGCATATGGCTTCGACCCCTCGCTCCCTCTCCCGAGCCTCTCGCGGCCGCAGTCGCCGCGAGAGGCTCGCCACGGTTGGGCTCACCGCCGCGGGCCTGCTGGCGGTGGTGCTCACGTTCACGACCGTCGCCCTGTTCGTCGAGGGAAGCATGCCGTTTCTCCGCCAGGTCCCGCTGGGCGAGTTCCTGTGGGGAACCCGCTGGGCGCCGATCCACGCACCGGCAAGCTACGGGATCGTGCCGTTGGTGGGGGCAACCGTGGTCATCACGGGGATTGCGCTGGCCGTCGCCGTGCCGCTGGGGCTCCTGTCGGCGGTGTTCCTCAGCGCCTACGTCCCCAATTCGGTGCGACGTATCCTCAAGCCGGCGCTTGAGCTCTTGGCGGGAGTCCCGTCGGTGGTGTACGGGTTCTTCGCGCTCCGGTTCGTGACCCCGCTCCTCCAGGGGGTCATCCCGGGGCTGGGGTTCTGGAACGGCCTGTCCGCCGGGTTGGTGATGGGGGTCATGATCGTCCCGTACATGGCGTCGCTGTCGGAGGATGTCCTGCTCGCGGTGCCGCGGTCGCTGTGGGAAGGGGCGTACGCCCTGGGCGCGACCCGGTTCGAGGCTGTGACCCGGGTGGTGATCCCCGCGGCCCTGTCGGGGATCGGCGCTGCGTTCATCCTCTCCATGACGCGGGCGGTGGGGGAGACGATGATCGTCGCCCTCGCCGCGGGCCGCACCCCAACCTGGCCGCCCGATCCGGTTCAGCCGCTTCTGACCCTGACCGCGGCGATCGTGAACATCGCCGGAGGGGATCACGAGGCGACCGCGTTCATCTGGGCCGCGGTGTTCGCGATCGGACTGCTCTTGTTCCTGACCACGCTTGTCCTGAACACGGTGAGCTACCTCGTGGTCCAGCGGTTCCGGGAGAAGTACGCATGAGGCGCCGCCGTGCTCTGGGGGTGGGGTTCGCCGTGGTTGCGGGGGTCGCGCTCGGCGTAAGCCTGGTCGTGCTCATCGCGCTCATCGCCACCACGGCTCTTCAGACCGGTCCGATCACGTCCATGCGGGCTGTGTCGGAGGTCGGGATCTCCCTCTCCGTGCGCAGCATGGACGTACCGGGAACGCGTGACGCAGTGGCCTACGCGACCATCGCCCAGGTCGAGGGTGGGTCGCGGGCCGCTGCGCTGGGAATGTCCCGCGGGGACGCGCTGATCGAGGTCGCGGGCGTCGCGGTGGACCGCCCGACACGGGCGTGGGACGCGGTGGGGGGCGCCCCCGGCGGACGGGAGGTGGCCCTGCCGGTGGTGTGGATGCCCCGGTCCGAGGTCACCCTCGGCACACTGCGCATGTCGGGCGACGGGCACCCCCGCGTGCTCCTCTCCGCTCCCTCGACTGCGGCCCGGGCGGCGGGGCTGCAGCCCGGGGATGTCCTCCTCGCGGCCGCGGGGATTCCGATCGCTGGGACGCGGCAGGCGTGGGAGGCGCTCGTGGTGGCGGCCCGGACACAGGGCACGCCGATCGAGCTGGCTGTGGAGCGGGAGGGAGAGCGCCAGAGCATCGCGTGGGACCCCACCGCCCGGGGCGAGTTGCCGTTCGTCCGCGACCCGTTGCGCGCGTGGTGGACGTTTCTGACCACGCTCAACGAGCCACGGTACCCAGAGCGGGCCGGGCTGCTCCCGGCGATTGTGGGATCGGTGTACGTGGTGCTCGTGATGGCGGCGGTGGCGTTCCCGCTGGGGGTCGCCGGCGCGGTGTACCTCGAGGAGTACGCGCCCAGCAATGTCTGGACCCGGGTCATCGAGGTTCTCGTCGTCAACCTCGCGGGAACCCCATCCGTGGTGGTGGGGATCATCGGGTTGCAGGTGTTTGCGCGCGCGTTGGGCACGGGCCGAGGCATTCTCGCGGGCGGCCTCACCTTGTCGGTCCTCGTCTTGCCGATGATGATCGTCGCCACCCGCGAGGCGCTGCGGGCGGTCCCGCAGACGCTCCGTGAGGCCGCGCTCGCCGTCGGGGCGACCCGGTGGGAGACGGTGCGCCATCACGTCCTGCCCGGCGCCTTCCCCGGAATCCTCACGGGGACGATCCTCTCCTTCTCCAGAGCCCTCGGCGACGCCGCTTCCCTGATCCTGCTCGGGGCGTTTTTGTTCGTTACCTTCGTGCCCCAGGGGCTAGGGGACAGTTTTACCATAGTGCCGCTCCAGATCTTCGCGTGGGCCACGCGCCCTCAGGATGGGTTCGGGACCGTGGCGGCAGTGGCGATTGTGATCCTCCTCGCGCTCGTCCTCTTCCTCAACGCGGTGGCGATCGTCCTGCGCAACCGATTCCAACGGAGGTGGACGGGGTGAGCGAGGGAGTTCCTGTTCTCAGCGCCCAGGCGTTCAGCTTGTGGTACGGGTCGCATCAAGCGGTGACCAGCGTGAACCTCGACATCGCCGAGCGTCGCGTGACAGCGATCATCGGGCCCTCCGGGTGCGGCAAAAGCACCCTCATCCGGGCGTTCAACCGCCTCAACGACCTGATTCCCGGCGTGCGCATGTCAGGCGAGATCCTGTTCCGCGGGGAGAGGATCTACGGCCGCGGGGTGGATCCCGTGGACGTGCGGCGTCACATCGGGATGGTGTTCCAGAAGCCGAACCCGTTCCCGAAGTCCGTGTTCGAGAACGTGGCATTCGGGTTGCGGATCAACGGGTTCCGGGGGGTCCTCCGGGAGAGGGTGGAGCAAGCGCTGCGCCAGGCCGCCCTGTGGGACGAGGTGAAGGACGACCTCCACCGGAAGACGGGCTACGACCTGTCGGGGGGCCAGCAGCAACGGCTGTGCATCGCCCGGGCCCTGGCTGTGGCGCCGGAGGTGTTGCTCATGGACGAGCCGTGCTCGTCGTTAGACCCGATCGCCACGGCGAAGATCGAGGACCTGATCCGGGAGCTGGCGAGTTCGGTCACGGTGGCGATCGTGACGCACAACATGCAGCAGGCAGGGCGGGTGAGCGACTTCACCGCGTTCATGCTCCTCGGGGAGCTGGTGGAGTTCGGGCCGACGCGGGAGCTGTTCACCCGGCCCACGGATAGCCGCACCGAGGCGTACATTACGGGGAGGTTCGGATAAAGATGGTGCGCGAATCGTTCGAACGCGAGCTGCGAGCCCTGGAAGGCGAGGTGATGGCCCTCGGCGAGGCGGTGGAGGGGGCAGTACGCGCTGCGGTGGGGGCGCTGCGGGCGCGCGATGTGGCGGCGGCCGCGCGCGTGGACGCCGCCGACGATGCCATCAACCAGAAGAGATTTGAGCTGGAAGAACGATGCCTGGCTCTGCTGGCCACCCAGCAGCCGATGGCCAGCGACTTGCGGGTTCTCACCGCGATTCTCCTCATCGCCACCGATCTAGAGCGGATGGGCGACCATGCCGCGGGCGTCGCGCGGCTGGCGATCCGGATGGGCGATGAACCTCTCATCAAACCGCTCATTGACATTCCGCGGATGGCCGACCTTGTGGTGGACATGCTTCACAACGGTCTGGCTGCGTTCGTCCAGCGCGACGCCGCCCTGGCGCGGCAGGCGGCGGCGCGGGACGATGAAGTGGACGCTCTCCACGATCAGGTCCATCGCGAGCTCTTTCTGCTCATGATCCAAGACCCGCGCAACATCGCCCAGGCCACGTACCTGATGTGGGCGAGCCACGGCCTGGAGCGAATTGCCGATCTCGTAACCAACGTCTGTGAGCGAATCGTGTTCGTGGCGACAGGGGCGGTCGAGGATCTCAACCCGCCCCGCGGTTGATCCGGCTAAGACAGGAACGGCGCGAGAGGTTGCGGCGGATAGGCACGCGCCGTGGAAGACGATGCTAAGGAGGAAGGTCATGAAGCGAGCGTTGTTCTTGGTAGCGGCGTTGTGGGCGTTGGGGATGGGCGTCTGGGGCGCCGAGTTGACGGTGGCCGTGTCCACCGAGCCGCCGGGTCTCGATCCCACGACGAACGCCGCCGCGGTGATCAGGCTCCTCCTGCAACACAACCTGTACGAGAACCTGGTCCAGGCGGACGAGAACGGGAACCTGCACGGACAGCTCGCCGTGTCGTGGGAGGTGTCCCCGGACGCGCTCGTGTACACGTTCCACCTGCGAACGGGCGTTCTGTTCCACGACGGGACCCCCTGTGACGCCGAGGCGGTGCGGCAAAGTTTCCTCCGGGCGATGGATCCGCAAACCCGGCATCCTCGCCGCGAGTTCTTCGCCGGGATCGCCGCGATCGAAACACCGAACCCGCAGACCGTGAGGTTTCTGTTGAAAGCCCCTGATGCCTCGTTCCTCGCCGTGCTCGCCCTGGGGGACTCGGTGATCGTCCCGGCTGGCGCGGCGGACCTCGCCCGGAGGCCGGTCGGCACCGGGCCGTTTCAGTTCGGGGAGTGGCGTCCCGGGTACAGCGTGCGCCTCGTGCGGTTCACGGGCTACTACGTCCCCCAGGTCCCCGCGCTTGACGCGCTGACGTACCGGTTCATCCCCGACCCCGCGGTCCAACTCGCCGCACTGAGGGCCGGGGATGTGGACGTCGTCGCGGAGGTCGTTCCGGAGGTCGCCGCGACGCTCGCCGGGGATCCCAAGCTGCGCGTGATCTCGAGGCCACAGGATCTGGTGCAGATTCTCGCCACGAACACGGCCCGCGCGCCGTTCTCCGACCTCCGCGTGCGCCAGGCGCTGGCCCATGCCGTAGATCGGGATCAGTTGATCGCCCTCGTCGGCTACGGCTTCGCTTCTCCCATCGGCAGCCACCTTGCGCCGTCGGCCCTGTACTACGCGGACATGACCTGGGTCCACCCCTACGACCCTGCCAAGGCGCGGGAGCTCCTCGCCGCGGCCGGTTACCCCAACGGGTTCGCCACCACCCTAACGCTTCCCTCCAACTACCCATTTCACGTTCGCACCGGGGAGCTTCTGGCTGCCCAGCTTGCGCAGGTCGGGATCCGAGTTGAACTGCGTCTCGTGGACTGGGGGACCTGGCTCGGCCGGGTGTTCGGCCAGGCCGACTACGACCTCACGGTGATCGCCCATATCGGGCGCCTCGACCCGGCGCTGATGCTCACCCCGTACGGACCTGGGCGGCCGGACTTCTACTTCCGGCGGGGGTGGAGCTCGGCCGAGCTCGACGCGCTCCTGCGCCAAGGGACGGCGACCGCGGACCAGGAGACGCGGCGACTGACCTACACCGCCGCGCAGTACCTGATCGCCGCGGAGGCTGTCAACGTGTTCCTGGTGGCCCCGCACCAAATCCTGGCGCTCGGGCCCGGCGTGACCGGGGTCAAGATCCTTCCCCACTACGTGCTCGACTTCACGACCGCCGCCAAGAGGTGATGCGACGGGTGATGGGGTCCGCGAGGTCGCGCAGGCCGTCCCCCACGAGGTTCAGCCCGAGCACGGTCAGGGCGAGGACGAGGCCTGGGAACACCGCCGGCCACGGCGAAAGATCGAAGTACGTCTGGGACTCCCTCAGCATCCGGCCCCACGACGGGTGCGGCGGCTGGACGCCGAGCCCGAGGTAGGACAGGGCGGCCTCGGTGAGGAAGGCGACGCCAAGGCTCGTCGTGGTCTGGACGAGGAGGGGCGAGGCGAGGTTAGGCAGGACGTGGCGGAGGAGGACCCGCCCCTGAGATGCCCCGAGGGCGTGGGCCGCGAGGACGAACTCCTGCTCGCGCAACGAGAGCACGCCGGCGTGGACGAGACGGGCGAAGAACGGGATCGTGAACAGGGCCACGGACAACGTGACCCCGACGAGCCCCGGGCCGAGCACGGCCGCGAGAAGGAGCGCCACGAGCACCGCCGGGAAGGCGAGCAGGAAATCGGGGACCCTCATCAGGGTTTCGCCGAGGACGCCGCCGGCATGTCCCGCCACTCCCCCGAGCAGGATGCCCACGCTCCCTCCCACGGCCACGGCGATCGCGGCCACCGCCCAACTGGCGCGTCCTCCGACCATGACCCGGGCCAGGGTGTCCCGCCCGAACCAGTCGCTCCCCAGCGGGTGGCGCAACGTGGGACCCGAGAAACGCTCCGGTCCAAGGGCGGTCGGGTCCGCCGGGCGCCAGGCCAGCCCGAGCAAGACGAGGCCCAGGCCCAGCCCCACGAGCCCGCCGCCGATCGCGAGGGACCTCATCGGTGGCGGATCCGAGGGTCGAGCAGGGCATAGGCGAGGTCCGCGGCCGTGCTCACGACCCCGACCATCGCCGCGGCGACCGCCCCGATCCCGAGGAGGAGGGGCAAATCGCGCCCGTCCGTCGCCCGCAGGGCGTACCACCCCAAACCCGGCAGGGAAAAGATGATCTCCACGACGAGCGTCCCGGCGAGGAGCCGTCCGAAGGTGAGCCCGAACGCGGCCACGACAGGGACCAGCGCGCCCCGCAGGGCATGGACCAAGATAACCCGGCGCTCGGGAAGCCCCTTCGCCCGCGCCGTGCGGATGTGATCGCTGGCGAGCACATCCGCCACCGCCGCCCGCACCATCCGCGCCAGGTACGCCGCGCGGGGCAGGGCGAGCGCCAGAGTTGGGAGCACGAGGTGGGCCAAGGCGCGGGGGTCCCCCCAGCCGGGGAACCCGCTGGACGGGAACAGCCGCCAGCCGACCGCGAACCACCCGACGAGGAGGATCCCCAGCCAGAACTCGGGCACGGCGATGCCGACCTGGGACAGCGCCATCAGCCCGAGGTCGGCCCACCGCCCGAGGCGAGACGCGGCGTGAAGCCCGATCCCCAAGCCCAGAACGCTCGCCAGCGCGATCGCGAGGAGAGCGAGGGGGAGCGTGACGGCCAGGGCTTGCCCTACGAGTTCCGCCACCGGCCACGGGTAGACCCAGGACTGCCCGAGGTCCCCGCGCACGGCCCCCCTGAGCCACGCCCCGAACCGGGCCGGCCACGGCCGGTCGAGCCCGAGGGCGTCTCGGGCGCGGGCGTACGCGTCCGGCGTGGCCTCGGGGCCCACCACGAGCCGGGCCGCATCGCCTGGGATCACCGTCAACAGGAGGAACACGGCCAACGCTGCCAGGAACACGGTGCCCGCGAGCGCAACGGCCCGCAGGAGCACGAACCGGAGCATCGGGTGCGGGGTCTAGTCCCCTTCCTCCTGGCGGTCCGCGAGCGCGGCATGGGCCGCCGCCAGTCGGGCGATCGGCACCCGGAACGGGGAGCAGCTAACGTAGTCCATCCCCACCCGGTGGCAGAACTTCACGCTCTCCGGGTCGCCGCCGTGCTCGCCGCAGATCCCGATCTTCAAATTGGGCCGCGTCGCTCGCCCGCGCTCGCTGGCAAAACAGATGAGCTCCCCGATCCCGTCCTGATCGAGGCTCTGGAACGGGTCAGCGTCGAGGATCCTCTGCTGCAGGTAGTCGGGGAGGAAGCTCGCGATGTCGTCGCGGCTGAACCCGAACCCCATCTGGGTCAGGTCGTTCGTGCCGAAGCTGAAGAACTCCGCGGCCTCGGCCATCCGCCCTCCCTGGAGCGCGGCCCGGGGGATCTCGATCATCGTCCCGTACAAACACGGCAGTTCGGCGAGCCCGAACTGAGACTTCACCTCGCCGAGTACCCGATCGAAGATCGCCTTCTGGTGGACAAGCTCGTTCACGGTGGAGGTGACGGGGATCATGATCTCCGGGTTCGCTCTCTTCCCGTCCCGGGCCAACTCCGCCGCGGCCTCGAGGACGGCGCGCATCTGCATCTCCGTGATCTCCGGGTACGTGATCCCCAGGCGTACGCCGCGGTGGCCGAGCATCGGGTTGTTCTCGCGGAGCGCGTCGGCCCGCTTTTGGAGCTCGGCCATCTCCACGCCGAGCTCGCCCGCCAGGACGGCGAGCTTATCCGCGTCGTGGGGCACGAACTCGTGGAGCGGCGGGTCGAGAAGGCGGATCGTCACCGGACGTCCGGCCATCGCCTCCAAGGTCGCCTTCACGTCTGCCTTGACGAACGGGAAGAGCTGCTCGAGGGCCGTGCGCCGTTCGTCCGTCGTGTGGCTCATGATCATCTTGCGGAGGAGGAACAGGGGCTCCTCGCTCCCCTCGCCATAGAACATGTGCTCGGTGCGGAACAGGCCGATCCCCTCCGCACCGAAGCGGATCGCTTGTCTCGCGTCCTTGGCGGTGTCGGCGTTGGTGCGGACCTTCATCCGCCGGAACCCGTCGGCGAGTTTCATCAACCGGACGTAGGACGGGTTCCCTTCCGGATCGGCCGGAACAAGCGGCAACGCCCCGCGGTAGACGCGGCCCGTGGTGCCGTTGAGGCTGATCCAGTCGCCCTCTTTGACGACCTGGCCGTCCTTGGTCTGGAACGACTTCCCGTCGGCGGCGATCGCGATGTCTCCGCAGCCGACGATGCAGCACTTGCCCCACCCGCGGGCGACGAGGGCGGCGTGGGAGGTCATACCTCCTCGCGAGGTGAGGATGGCCTGCGCGTTGTGCATCCCGTCCACGTCCTCGGGCGAGGTTTCCTCGCGGACGAGGAGCACCTTCTCCCCGCGGGCGGCCCACGCCACAGCGTCCTGCGAGGTGAACACGACCCGGCCCACCGCACCGCCCGGCCCGGCCGGGAGCCCCGCGGCGATCGGCCTTGCCCCGTCCTCGGCCTTCGGGTCGAGCATCGGGAGGAGGAGTTCGACGAGCTGGCCCGGCGCAACGCGCAGCACTGCGGTGGGGCCGTCAATCAGTTTCTCGTCGAGCATGTCCATCGCCATGCGCGCCGCGGCGACCCCGGTCCGTTTCCCGACGCGGCACTGGAGCATGTACAGCTTCCCCTTCTCGATCGTGAACTCGATGTCCTGCATGTCCCGGTAGTGCTTCTCGAGACCCACGCGGATCGCGTCGAGCTCCTGGTACGCCTTCGGCATGAGTTTCGCGAGCGTCGGCAAGTGACGGGTCTGTTCGGTCACCGAGGCCGCGTTAAGCGGGGCCGGGGTGCGCGTCCCGGCGACCACGTCCTCGCCCTGGGCGTTGATCAGGTACTCGCCGTAGAACGCGTTCTCGCCGGTGGCGGGGTTGCGGGTGAACGCGACCCCGGTCGCACAGTCGTCGCCCATGTTCCCGAACACCATCGCCTGCACGTTGACGGCCGTGCCCCACTCGTCGGGGATCCGCTCGATGCGGCGGTACTCGACGGCGCGCTTTCCCATCCAACTTGCGAATACGGCGCCGATCCCGCCCCACAGCTGCTCAAACGGGTCGTCGGGGAAGGGTTTCCCTAACGCGGCGTGGACGATCTTCTTGAACTCGCCGACCAGCGCCGTGAGGTCATCCACCGTGAGCTCGGTATCGGCCGCGTAGCCCTGGTGGCGTTTGACGTGGTCGAGCCGCTCGTCGAGCAGTTTGCGGACGCCCTTGCCGCCTGCCGGCTCGACCCCGGCGGCTTTTTCCATCACCACATCGGAGTACATCGTCACCAGGCGGCGGTAGGCGTCGTAGGCGAAGCGTGCGTTCCCGGTCTGGGCGATCAGGCCGGGGAGGGTGCCCGCGGTGAGGCCGACGTTGAGGACGGTGTCCATCATCCCGGGCATCGAGCGGCGAGCGCCGGACCGAACGGAGACGAGGAGCGGGTTCGTGGGATCGCCGAACCGTCGCCCTGTGAGACATTCCACGGTGGACAGGGCGTTCTCGACCTGGGCCTTGAGTTCGGCCGGGTGGCGTCGCTGGTGCGCGTAGTAGTGAGAGCAGACCTCGGTGGTGATGGTGAACCCCGGTGGCACCGGGATTCCCAGGCGCGCCATGTCTGCCAGGTTGGCGCCCTTGCCGCCGAGGAGGTTTCGCATCTCCAGGGAGCCATCGGTCACGTCAGCGCCGAACAGATACACGTATTTGGGCATCCTTACCCCCGTATCAACGCTCGAACGAAGTCCTTCGTTCGGAACGGTTCCAGTTCGTCCAGCCCTTCTCCGATCCCGATCCAGAGGATGGGGAGGGCCAAGGCCCGCGAGATCGGGATCACTGCCCCACCGCGGGCCGTTCCGTCCAGTTTCGTGATCACCAGGCCGGTCAGCCCCACCGCCTCGTGGAACAGCGCGGCCTGCGAGATCGCGTTCTGGCCTACGGTGGCGTCCACCACGAGGAGACGCTCATCCGGCGGGCGGCCGAGGCGCCGCTCCACCACCCGGCGCACCTTGCCCAGTTCCTCCATGAGCGGGCGCTTCGTCTGCAGCCGCCCGGCGGTGTCAATCAAAACGGCATCATACCCGGCACTGCGGGCGTGCTCCAGCGCGTCGTGGACGACCGCGCCCGGATCGGCCCCCGGGCGCTGGGCCAACACCTCGACCCCGACCTGTCGTCCCAGCTCGACGAGCTGTTCGATCGCCGCGGCGCGGAACGTGTCCGCAGCCACGAGGAGAGGTCGCGCTCCGTCCTGGGCCAGGAGGCGGGCCACCTTGGCCACCGTGGTCGTCTTCCCCGAGCCGTTGACCCCGACGAACATGATCGCCGCCGGGCGCGCCGCGGGGAGAGCGAACCCCCGTTCCGCTCCACCGAGCGCACCGACGAGCGCCTCCGCGAGCGCCTCTTGCGCGCCGTCCGGCGTCCCCGTGGCGAGGCGCGCCTGGACCGCGGCCACGATGGCGGAGGTGTCCTCCGGTCCCACGTCGGCGGCAAGCAGGACCTCCTCCAACCGCTCCACGAGGTCGGCGGGCCGCCCGCGCGCCAGGTCGAGCGACCCGAGGATGCCAGCGCGAGTCCGGGCCAGGCCCCGCCGGAGCCGCTCCCAAACCGTGGTCCGCGATCCTTCGTCCGCGATCCGTTCGTCGTTCATCTACATCGTCTCGGGCGCCGACACGCCGAGGATCGAGAGGCCGCGGCCAAGGACGAGCCGCACTCCGGCGAGGAGGGCCAGCCGGGCCGCGGTCGCGTCGCCCTGACCGAGGATCCGTACATGGGCGTAGTAGGGATGGAAGAGCTTGCTCAGGTTCTCCAGGTACTCGCATAGGAGGTGGGGGGCGAACCCGTGAGCCGCGGTCCGCACCACGTCCGGGAACCGGTCCAGCTCCTTGATCAGCGCCAGCTCCCGCTCGTCGGTGAGCGGGGAGAGCGCGGAGAGGAGGTCGGCGGGAAGCTCGCCGGCCTTCTCCGCCTCGCGGAACACGGAGGCAATCCGAGTGTGGGCGTACTGCACGTAGTAGACCGGGTTCTCGATGCTCGTGTTTGTGGCGAGTTCGTAATCGAACACGAGGTGGCTCTCCGGTTTTCGCATCACCATGAAGTAGCGGGCCACGTCGCGGCCGACTTCCGCCACGAGGTCCTTCAACCGGAGGAAGCGTCCGGCGCGGGTGGACATGCGCTGGATCCCCTCCTGGCCCTTCAGGGTCACGAACTGGTGTAGACAGTACCGGAGGAACCCGTCCGGCGCCCCCAGGATCCGCAACCCCACCTTGACCTGCCGCTGCTCGTCCACGTGGTCTGCCCCTTGGACGTCCACCACGAGGTCGAACCCGCGCCGCTTCTTCTCCAGGTGGTAGGCGATGTCCACCATCGTGTAGGTCGGGGTCCCGTCGGACCGGAACAGCACCGGATCGCGGGACAGCCCATGGTCCGTGCTCCTGAGCCACTGCGCCCCGTCCTTCTCGTACACCGCCCCGTG
>CAYSZC010000014.1:0-1253 GCA_964435345.1 uncultured Thermotogaceae bacterium | reverse complement strand
CCCCGGGCCTGGCGGTAGCGAGCCCACAGCGACTGGGCAAGGAGTTCCATTTGCCGGCCCTCGTCGTTCAGGTAGTACTCGCGGACGCACCGCCACCCAAGCTGGGCGTAGAGCTCGGCCACCACGTCCCCCAACGCCGCCTGACGCAGGTGACCGATGGTAAGCGGGCCGGTGGGGTTCGAGGACACAAACTCGACCTGCACTGTCCGCCCCGCGCCCTCGTCCGACCGGCCGTAGCGCGGGCCGTCTTCGAGGATCCGTCGCAGCACGTCTTGGACCGCCTCGGGATGGAGGGTGAAGTTGACGAACCCCCCTGCGGCCTCGACCTTCAGGAACGCGGGGTGGCCGGCGAGACGTTCCGCGAGGCGTGTAGCGATCTCGGCCGGAGCTTCGTCGCGTCCCTGGGAGAGGAGAAACGCGATCCTGCTTGCGAGATCCCCGTGCTCGGGGCGTGCGGCGCGGTCCACCGGGATTTCAGCCGGAGCAGGCCATCCGAGCGCGGCGAGCGCCTCCTCGATCGAGGCTCGAACCAGGGCTTCGAGCCGCATTACCGTTGGATCACGAACCGCATCCCGGTCTTGATCTCGCCCCCGATCTCGACGTCGAAGAACCCGGGCACGACCTTGATCTCGGACTCGCCCTCCCGCTCGACGAGCCGGCGGGCAATGGCGATCGCCTTGATGGTTTGGTTCACGGCGCCGGCGCCGATGGCGTGGGCTTCGACGAGTCCTGCCGACTCCAGCGCGCCAGCGATCGCCCCGGCGACCGCGTTGGGATTGGACGTGGCCGCGACCTTAAGGATCTCCATGAGTGCCTCCTCGTTCGCCCTCGCTACGGTAACTCGGCGTCTGCGCTAAGCATTCTAGCGACCCCTCTCACAACGGGCAACGCAGCCCCGCGACCGCGGCTGGAAGTTACGTCAGCAATGTGCTCAACTTCGCCAGCACATCCTGGACCGTCTCCGGCGAGACCACACAGGCTGTCTCCGCCTGACGCGCCCGCCAATCCAGGCTCTTGACCTGGTCGGAGAGAATCACCCCCGCCACCGGCAAACCGTCAGGCACTCTGACCTCGAACGGATACCCGTTGCTCGAAACGGTAGCGATCATGCCGCCACCGCCGATTCCTGCTTCATCGCGGACTGCGATGCGGCCCGAAGGCCACATCGTCTTCCGTCCGCTCCACAGGCGTTTTGAGTGTCCGGGCAACTCCCGGCCACCAGGATGTTGATCGCCGCATTGAGGTCCGCGTTC
>CAYSZC010000013.1:0-15417 GCA_964435345.1 uncultured Thermotogaceae bacterium | reverse complement strand
AGCCCGCGTACCGTAGGTCCGCGGACCCCGGGGATTCCCACACGGGCTGCTAGGCCGCTTCCTTCTCTTCCTCTTCCGCGCGGAGGGCGGCGCGGATCTCGTCGAGGCGCTCTTCCACGCGGCGGAACAGCGTCCCCTCGGGGTAGGTCCCGTCTGGCCCCGGCACCCCAGCGGGGATCCCGAACAGGATCTCCACGCCCTCCTCGACCGTGGAGCAGCCCCACACACAGAACTTCCCCGCCGCCACGGCCTGGACAGCTTCCGCGGGGAGCATCAGGTCGTCCGCGTTGCCGAGGGGAAGGATCACCCCCTGGTCCCCGGTCAGGCCGCGTTCCTTGCACACCAGGTAGTGTCCCTCGACCTTCTCGTTGACCCCGCCGATCGGCTGCAAGCGCCCCTTCTGGTCCACGGCGCCCGTGATGGCGACCCCCTGCCGAGCCGGGACCCCGGACAGAGCGGACAGGAGGGCGTACAGCTCGGCAGCGGACGCGGAGTCCCCTTCGACCCCGGAGTACGACTGTTCGAGGGCCAGGCTCGCCCCGAGGGTGAGGGGTTTCGCCCGCCCGAACTGGGCGGCGAGGTAGCCCTTGAGGATCATGACCCCCTTCGTGTGGAGCTTGCCCCCCAGTTCCGCCTCCCGCTCGATGTCCACGACCCCGCTCTTGGCCGTGAACACGTTCGCCGTGATCCGCGTCGGCTTCCCGAACGCGAAGTCGCCCAGATCGAGCACGGCTAGGCCGTTCACCTGCCCCACCATCTCCCCGTGCACGTTCACGACCAGTTTGCCCCGGGCGATCCACTCCCGGACCTTCTCGGCGAGGAGCGAGTGCCGGTACTGCCCCTTGGCGACGGCGGTGCTGACGTGGCTCTCCTCCACCACCGAGGCGCCCGCTTCTCGGGCCCAGAAGCTCGCCTCTTCGACGAGGGAGGCGAGGACCCCGAACCGGGTGGCGAGCTTTTTCTGATCGGAGGCGATCTCGGCTGCATGCTCCACAACCCGGGCCACCCCGGACGGGGCGAACGGCAGCACCGCGGGGTCCTCGTCCCGGCAGGTCCGCACGAATTGGGCCATCGCCTGCACCGATTCCTCCGTCCACGGCATCTCCGTGTCGAAATCGGCCCGGATCTTGAACAGCTTGCGGAAGTCCTCGTCGTAGTGGTGGAGGAGGTGGTAGAGGTACGGGGAGCCCACGAGGAGGATCTTCACGTCGAGGGGGATCGGCTCCGGCCGCAATCCCTCCGTGGACGCGAAGCCGAGCATCTGGGCGGGGTCTTCGATCCGAACCTGCCCAGTCTTGAGCGCAATTTTGAGGGCTTCCCAGGATAGCGGGAACCGGAGGAGGTTGGCCACCGCGAGGACGAGATACCCGCCGCTCGCCCGGTGCAACGCCCCGCCGCGGATCTGGGTGAAGTCCGTGGTCACCGCCCCGAACTGCACGCGCCGCTCGATCGTGCCGAACAGGTTCGTGTAGGTGGCGTTCCCTTCCACCACCGCCGGCGCCCCCTCGTTCCCGGAGCGGTCCACCACGACGTTCACCCGATAGCGGAGGAACCTGTCCACCCCGTCGGGGATCGGTACCGGGATCACCGGCGCGGGCTTCTTGTTCCCGGCCTGAAGTTGCTCGACGTTCTCCAGGATGTCGGCCTTGACCTGATCCAGGAAGGTCTGGACCCGATCCAGGCCGTCATACTTGGTCCTGAGTTGCAGAAAGCGGGGCTCGATGAGGAACTCAACCGCTTCCTTGGCCAGGAGATGTTGGGCCTCCTGCCACGCCTCGTCCAGCTTCGCCAGGCGCTGGAACGTATCCCGCACCAGGCCTTGAAGCTCCTCCTGCCGGCGGAGGATCTCCGCCCGTTCGCTCTCGGGGAGAGACCCGTACTCCTCCTGCGAGTAGGGGCTCCCGTCGCCCTTGAGGGGGATCGTGTTGATGCCCAGGGGAGTGCGCTGGACGGAGAACCCCAGCGCCGTGGCGCGCGCCTCAAGATCGTGGAACGCTTCGTCCCGATCGCGGGAGAACCTGTCCCGTTCCTTCTTGGCGCGGGCCTTGAACTCGTCGGACTCGATCACCCGGGGGAGCTCGCGGGACAGGAACTCGACGCAACGGTCCATGTCCTGCTTCAGTTCGCGTCCCCGCCCCGCGGGGAGGAGGAGGTAGCGGGGGACGTGGGGCAGTTGGAAGTTGTGGACGTAGCAGATGTCGGGAGGGACGGGTCTCTCCCGCGAAATCCGCTCCAAAAGAGCGGAGACCGCCGAGGTCTTCCCGAGCCCGGGCTCGCCGGACACGTAGATGTTGTAGCGGTGCCGAGGGTCCTCGAGGGAAAGGCCGATCCGCAGGGCCTCGATCGCCCTTCCCTGGCCCACGATGTCCGCCAGCGGCGCTAGCTCGTCGGTGGTGGAGAACGAGAAGACGCGGGGATCGCAGGTGCGGCGCAGCTTGTCGGGGGGGATCTCGCGGGCCATGGACATGTTATCATACCCAGCGATGAAGCGCGTTGCCATCCTGATCGCCCTTGCCTGGACCGGGGCCGCGATGCCGGTCGTCCCGCTATGGACGGCCCCGGACATGCCGATGTACCAGGGCTTCGTCGAGGCACTGATCGCCTCGGCCACACAGGAGGTCCTGGCGGCCCTATCCGACGCCCGGCTGTATTCGGGGAACGGCGCCACGACCGGGCTTCTCGCGTCCCTGGCCGAGGCCGCCGGGCGCGGGGTCCGGGTGCGGGTCCTCGCGGAAAGACGGGACGCGAGGCCGCATCCCACACAGGAAGCAGCGCTGGCCTATCTCGAGACGCGGGGGGTCGAGGTACGGCGGGACACGCCGGAGGTGACGCTCCACACGAAGTTCCTGGTGGTAGACCGGCGCTGGGTCGTGGCGGGATCCACGCACTGGACGATGTCCGCGCTCACGAGAAGCGTCCAACTGGACCTCGCGGTGGAATCCGCGGAGCTGGGCGCCTTGTTCGGGCAGTTCTTCGACTTCCTGTGGGAGGGGCAGCTCAAGACGATCCCCGCGCTCCCCCCTCTGCCCTGGCCTCGTCCCGCCGTGGTTCCCCTCCTCGACTTCCCGAAGGGGAACCTCCACGCCCAGGTGATCCCGGACATGATCGGACAGGCCAGGGAGTCGGTGGCGGTCCTCATCTACCGGTTGGGGCATTACCCGACCTACTTGGACAGTCCGTCCAACCGGATCGTGGAGGCGCTATGCGCGGCGGCGGCCCGCGGGGTCGAGGTGCGGGTCCTCATCGAGAGCGGGGAGGCCTTCGCCGACCTCGCCCGGGGCAACCGGGTGACGGCGGCGTACCTCATCGCCTGTGGGATCGCGGTACGGTTCGATCCCCCGGGGACGACCCTTCACGCCAAGTGCCTCGTCGTGGACGGGCGGGACGTGCTCGTCACCTCGGCCAACTGGTCGTACTACTCGCTCGTTCACAACGTCGAGGCAGGGATCGCCGTCCTCGGGGCCCCCGAACTCGCGCTGCCGCTTCTGCGCCTGTTCGACGAGATCTGGACTCAGGCCCGCCCGTTGCGCTAGAACGCGACCGTCCCGGCGACCCGCGCTTCCACCCGTTGGCCGTCCTTGTAGCCGCTGACCGTCCCCGAGAGCCGGGCCGTGGCGCCCGCCGTCGGGGGGTGCAACCGGTAGACCAAGCGCACCTCCCAACCGGGGTCGAGGATCGTGGACCACAGAGCGAAGAGGACGCCTCCTTGGGACACGAAGAGGTCGGGCCCCTCCACCGTCCCCACGACCCACCCGGAGGGGATCGCCTCCTCGATCCCAGGGGCGACGACGACCTGCTTCGCCCGTACGGTCACCGTCACCTCGGCCACGCCACCGCTCCACTGCACCGACCGGACCGCCCCGAGGCGCGCGTCGGCCACCACGGCCGTGGTCAGCCGGGCCACGGTCTTTCCGCCCTGCAGGACGTCCACCGCGACCTCCCAGTACCCGGCCGGCACGGTCCACGTCGCCCGTGGCTCCCTCGTGGTGGCATCCGACCGCCGGTCACCGTTGAAGTCCCAGCTGAATTGGGCGCCGGTCGGGGCCCCGGTCACCTGGAGGGTGATCTCGGCGCCGGGATTGGGGAGATGGGTGGACGGGACCAACCCCATGCTGCTTGCGAAACACAGAACACCCCACGAAATCGCACAAACGGCTGTAGCGAGTCTCCACATCGTTGCCTCCTTTCACGTTGCAGGCAGGCGGGGGCCCCTGGCGTGGGCCCCCGCCGCCTTTGATCCTGAGGAAGATCAGCGCACTCCGCGTCTAGCCCTAGGGGCAGACCCTGGGCGCCCGACCCGGCAGCACCTCGCAGATCGGGGTGCCCGTGAGCCACAAGGCGACGATCATCTTCATCGTCTCGTAGTCCACGATCCCAGGTAGGCAGGTCCGCGGGACCCTCGTCCCCTCGAGCCAGAACGCGATCGCCCGCTGAACCTGGGGGAACCTGATCTGGTCGGAGAGCGAGAGGTCAATCCTATCGCGGGCCACGTCCCATCGGGAGATCGCCACGATCACGTTCAGACAGTCCGTGAGATCAACCCGGCTCATCCCCGTGACGTCCACCTCGAGGCAAGGGTGTCCGCTGTCCGCTCGGCCGACGATCATCGCCGTCGCGAGGACACGGCACGGGTCGGGCGGGGTCGTCTCCACCGTGATCGTCGGCGGGACCTCGACCTGGTAGATGATGATCTTCATCTGACCAGCCTTGAGGGTCCCGGTGAACACCCACTGATCCACGCCCGGCTTGTAGACGAAGCCGTCGTTCTGGATCGGGGTCACCCGCCACCCCATCGGCAGATCCTCGTCGAGACCCACGCCGTACACGTCCCTGTCCGTGGTGATCTCGACCTTGACCGTGAACTTGTTGCCGACAGCGTTGCCCATCGTGTCGTAGAACCCGATCACGACGCCCTCGCAGGGGATGGGAGTGACGATCGTGCGCCGCGCTTGGAGGTTCGGCATGGGCATCTGCGGCAGCGGCTGGTCAACCGCGGTGCAGGTCACGGTATAGGCAGCGATGAGCTTCAGCTTAGAGAGGCTGATCCGCTCCCCGCAAGTCTTCACCACGGGCCGGTCCGTGCGCCACAGCTCCACGGCCCGGGCGAGTTGCACGTCGGTAATCACCTCCGACAACCGGAGGTCAATCCGATCCTCCTCCCCGGGAAAAGCCGCCGGGACAAGGTGCGCCACCGCCTCGAGGATCGGGAGACAGTCGTTCACAATGACGCACGACTCCCCGGCCACCTCGATCTCGAAGTCAGGAACCTTGGCCTGGAAGATGCCGGTGATGCAGAACTGTCGCGGAAGGCGGATCCAAGCCAGAAGCTCCACTTTGGGAACGGTCACGTCGTAGATGATGATCCGTTCGCTTCCCGCCCTGATCGGTTCGAGGAACACCCACTGCACCTCGGGCCGCTTGAAGATCGCTCCGGCGTTGGCGACTGGCGTGATCTCCCATCCCACCGGCGGGTTCTCGTCGAGCCCCGCCCCGGCCAGGTCCTGGTCCGTATGGATCCGCACCTGGACCCGGAACGTGTACCCCGGAAGCGCGGTGATGGTAGAGATGGAACGGGTCGCGGTCACGGTGACCGGGGAGACATAGAGAGGCGTCGTGTGCACGCTCTCCATGCCCGCGTTGTCCACGAGGGTCATCCGCACCGTGTACGAGCCCCCGACGGCATAGGCGAACGTCACCACCGGCTCCGTGCTCGTGAGATCCACCACCCCATCGCCGTTGAAGTCCCAGCGGTATTCAACGATCCTGCCGTCGGGGTCGGTGCTTCCCGTGGCGTCGAACGTCACCTGCTGGCGGGCCCGCGGGGCGGCCGGGGTGAGCACCAATCTCGCCACCGGCGGCTGGTTCCTCATCCCCTGGATCACGATCGGCTCGGTCGTGTTCAGTTCGAGGCGGGTCGGGGCGTTGATGTTCCCCGACTTGAACACGATCCTCTGGATCCCCGTGAACGCACCCGGGACCACGGTGATCGCGAACTCATCGCCCAACGGGCCGAGCACGCCGCCGTCGGTGCGGTTCGCCTCCCATGTCCACAGCACTTCGTACTGGGCGTTCGTGCGGGTGTAGGTGTCGTTCAGCTCCGCGAAGAGCGGGAAGAAGAACGCATCGTCCCTGACCACGAAGGCCGCGCCGGCCGGGATGTCCCGGATCGTGAACCTGGCGTTGCCGCCGGCCCCGACGTTCGCCCGGTTGAGGATGAAGAACAGATGAACCAGGCCGGTGGCCGGCTCCCGGTACAGGAAGAGGACGGCATTCCCGACCTCGGCTAGCTCGTTCCTGGTAAGGGACTGACCACCGTCGTAGGCGTAGTACTCCACGGCCGTTCTCACACCCGCGAGGGGCGGAGCCGCGGCCCTGACCGTTCCCTGGGTCACCTGGAAAAAACCTTGCGCGCTGAGCGGCACGGCGATCGCCAGAGAAACCAACAACCACAAGCCGATCTTCCTCACCATCGTCAACCTCCTTATGCACCAGCACCAGTCTAGCGGCAAACCCGTTTCGTGTCTGTAACTGAGATCACCCCCCGCTCTCGTCGGCGGTTGTCTCTCGCTGGGACAGGCTACCGGAGGGGGAGGCAGAAACGGAGGAAAGAAGAGGACCCCTCGCCCCAAGTTTGTCTTGGGACGAGGGGACCTAGGTCACCAGGCGGGAAGGCGAGTGGGTGTTACAGGGACAACAGCGACGGGGATTGCGCCGCATGAGGATGATCGGGTCCCGGGTAGATCTTGAGCTTGCGGAGCATCCGCCGCCCCAGATCGGTCTTGGGGAGCATCCTCCGCACCGCGAGTTTGATCGGGATCTCCGGGTGGCGGCGCTGCACCTCGCGGTACGGTGTGACCTTGAGGTGGCCGATGTAGCCGGAATGGCGGTAATGCATCTTCTGATCCCACTTCTTGCCCGTAAGACACACCTGGTCCGCGTTGATCACGATCACGTAGTCGCCCACGTCGAAAAACGGGGTGTACGTCGGCTTGTGTTTGCCCTGAAGGACGACCGCCAGCTTGGAGGCAAGCCGCCCGAGCGGCTGATCCGTGGCATCCACCACGTGCCACTCGCGGCGAAACGTGACGCCTGCATCTTCTTTCTTGGCCATGTACGTTTTCTGCATGTGATTGCCTCCTCGTGCGACCTCAGATTATAAGCGGAAGGCGTTCTTGCTCAACCGAAATCAGGTCGGCTCCCCACGATCCGCGCGCGCAGCGAACCGATCCCGTCCACCGTCACCTCGACCTCGTCCCCCGGGCTCAGCTCGCCCACCCCCTCCGGGGTCCCGGTGAGCACCACGTCCCCGGCGACAAGGGTCATGAACGAACTCACATAGGCCAGGATCTCGGCCACGGAGAAGATCATGTCCGCGGTGCTCCCGTCCTGGCGCAGCTCGCCGTTCACGTGGGTGCGGAGCCTCAGCTGCTGGGGATCGCCCGCGGTTTCGATCCACGGTCCGAGCGGCAGAAACCCATCGGCCGACTTCGCGCGAACCCATTGCAGGTCCGTGGCCTGAACGTCGCGGGCCGTGAAATCGAGGGCGCACGTGTACCCGAGGACATAGGACAGTGCCTCGCCGCGGGGCACGTTGCTCATCCGCCGCCCAATGACGACCGCCAACTCCCCTTCGTAGTAAAGGCGCCGCGTGAACCCCGGGTACGGGATCTCCGCCCCGGGAGCGGCGAGGGCGTTGGGCGCCTTGAGAAACAAGCCGGGCTCGCGGGGGACGTCCTGCCCCATCTCCCGGGCGTGGCTCCGGTAGTTGCGCCCCACGCACACGATCTTTGTCGGCGCAGCCGGGGGGAGCAGGCGGACCTCGTCGAGCCGGCGGACGCGCCCGGTAAGGGGGCCGCCCGGGCCCCGCGTCGTGCGGACCGTTCCCTCGTCGAGGATCCCCCACGAACCCCGTCCAAACCTTACGATTCGCATTCACCCTCCCTCACGACGATCTCGTCTTCGCCGGGTCCGGTCCCGATCAGCGTCACCGGTATCCCGACCGCTTCCTCGACGAACCGCACGAACTCCTGCGCGGCCGCGGGAAGACCATTATAGTCCCGGATCCCGCCGATGTCTGCGGTCCATCCGGGAACGCTCTCGTAGACCGGATCGGCCTGGGCGAGGTCCTCGACGCGGGTCGGGAAGTCCCCGCTGCTTGCCCCTCCGATCCGGTAGGAGACACAGGCCCGGACCTCACGGAGGCCGGACAGCACATCGAGCTTCGTCAGGGCGAGCTCGGTGAAAGCGTTCACGCGGTGGGCGTGGCGCAGAGCGACGAGATCGAGCCAGCCGCAGCGGCGGGGTCGGCCGGTGGTCGCCCCGAACTCGTCCCCCTCTTTGCGCAGGCGTTCGCCCACTGGGCCGAGGTCCTCGGTCGGGAAGGGCCCCTCCCCGACCCGGGTGGTATACGCCTTCGTCACCCCGATCACGCGCTCCAGGCGGTCCGCGCGGATCCCCGTGCCCCACCCGATCCCGTGAACGGTGGTCGTGGAGGAGGTCACGTAGGGGTAGGTGCCGAAGTCGAGGTCGAGGAGCGTGCCCTGGGCGCCCTCGAACACAACGGTCTCTCCCCGGTCCAGGGCGTCGGCGATCGCCGCGCGGGCATCGCCGATCCGATGCGCGAACCTCTCCCAGAATCGGGCCAACTCCTCCGCCGCTCGGTCGGGATCGAACCCGGAGCCAACGCTTTTCGCGGCCTGACGAAGATGCTCGCGCACCCGCGCTGCGTCGGCGAGGTCGGCCAGGCGCAAGCCACGACGCACAACCCGGTCCTCGTACGCGGGGCCCACGCCGCGACGGGTGGTACCGATGCGATCGGCCGTGCCCTCCGCCTCCTCGCGGCGCCGGTGGTCGGGCAGCACGAGGTGCGCCCGGTCCGACAGAAAGAGGTCGGGCTGCGGGCGGCCCTGGGCACGAAGCTCGTCGAGTTCCCGCTCGAGCGCCCACGGGTCGAGCGCCACCCCGTGTCCGATCACGCCCCGACACCCGGGGTGCAACGCCCCCGACGGCACGAGGTGCAGCCGGGCGATGCCATGGGCGTCCTCGATCGTGTGCCCGGCGTTCGCCCCACCGTTGAACCGCACGCACAGCCGGGCCTCCCGGGCGAGGCGGTGCACGATCTTGCCCTTGGCCTCGTCACCCCACTGCGCACCGATCACCGCGATCCCCGGCATCCCTACCTCCCTCCCCGCTTGAGCCACACCCGGCCGCTCCGTCCGTGGACCTCGAGCTCGAGGTGGTGTTCGGCCCCGGCCAACTCCCCTTCGGCCAACGACACCGCCAGCACCTCGTCGCGGATCCGCTCCGGGAACCGGCGGAAGATCGTCCCGACGTCCCCTTGATAGCCGACCTCGATTCGATCCGTGACCTCGAACCCGGCCTCCTTTCGGGCGAGCTGCAGCCGGTGCACGAGCTCCCGCAGGTCCCCGTGAGCCTTCAGCTCCTCGGTGAGACGGAGGTCGAGGGCCACGGCTCCGTCTGCCCCTTCGAGCACGGTGAACCCCGCCGCCGGCCGCCACTCCACCTTGACCTCGTCCTGGCCCAGGGCGACCGCTTCCCCATCCACCGTGACCTCGACCCGACCGTGGGCGAGGAGGTCGGAGGCAAGTCGGCGCGGATCGGCGTGGGCCAGGGCTGCGGCGATCTTCGGTACACGTTCCCCGTAGAGCGGCCCGAGCCGACGAAAGTCCGGGGTCACCCTCGGCGCCCGGTACGGATCCAGGGTCTCCGCCCGGGCGATCTGGACCACGTTCACCTCGTCCCGGACGAGTCCCCACAGTTCCTCCGGGATCGTGTCATCCCCATCGCGGGCGAGGATGTAGAGCGCGGGAAGCGGCTGGCGCACCTTGACCTTGGCCAGGTTCCGCGCCCCCAGGGCCAGCGAGGTCACCGCCCGGGCGCGGGTCATCTGGGCTTCGAGCTCGGGATCGCGGGGCGTGGCCTCCGGCCAAGCGGCGAGGTGGACCGATTCCGGGTCCCCTTCCCGCCGGAGGGAGGCCCACACCGCCTCGGAGAGGAACGGGGCAAACGGGGCCAGGAGGAGGGCCAGGGTTCGCAGTGCCTCGTACAGGGCCGCATACGCGCAGAGCTTGTCGTGGCCGAGCCCCTCGCCCCAGAACCGGGGGCGCGAGGCGCGGATGTACCAGTTGGAGAGATCGTCCACAAGACCCGCGATCTCCCGCGTCGCGGCCAGGGGGTCGTACCCGTCCAGCGCAGCCGTGACCCGTTCCGCAACGCCGCCCACACGAGACGCGAGCCAACGGTCGAGCGCCGGACGTTCCGCCAGCGGGGGGACCTGGATCTCCGGGCCGAACCCGTCAATCCCGGCGTACAAGACGAGGAAGTCATGGCAGTTCCGCACCGTATCGAGGAACCCCCGGGCCTGCCGCACCCCGTCCTCGGACAGCCGGCGGTCGCTCCACGGCGCCGACTCGGAAGCGAGGTACCAGCGAACCGCATCCGCGCCATGGGCCTCCGCAATCGGCAACGGGTCGAGCACGTTTCCGCGTGACTTGCTCATCCTCTGCCCGTCCGCGTTGAGACCCATTCCGGTCACGAGCGCGCGTCGGAACGGGACCGCCCCGTGAAGCAGAACCCCTGTCACGAGCATCGTGTAGAACCAGCCCCGCGTCTGATCGAATGCCTCGCAGATGAAGTCCGCCGGGTAAGAGGCCGCGAACTGGTCGCTGTTCTCGAACGGGTGATGCCACTGCGCGGTGTGCATCGAACCGGAATCGAACCAGGTGTCGAGGACGTACGGGACGCGGCGCATCGTCCCGTTGCAGGAGCAGCGGAGCTCGACCCGATCCACGAACGGCCGGTGCAGCTCCACGGACCGGGCCAGGTCGGGATCGGTGGCCTGCGCGACGAGCTCGGCGCGAGAGCCCACGACCTGCGACGCCCCGCACCCCGCACAAACCCAGACCGGAAGAGGCGTGCCCCAGTACCGATCGCGCGACAGGGCCCAATCCCGCATCGAGCGCAGGAAGTCGCCAAACCGGCTCTCCCCCACGTGCTCGGGGCGCCAGGCGATCTCCTCGCTCGCGGCGAGGATCGCCTCCTTGGCCCTCGTCGCGGCGATGAACCACGAGTCCATCGCGTAGTAGAGAAGCGGGGTATCGCACCGCCAACAGAACGGGTAGTCGTGCTCGTAGGCCTCGGTGCGGAAGAGGCGGCCACGCTGTTTGAGGTCCTCCAGGATGAGGGGATCGGCGTCCTTGACGAACGTTCCCGCGGCGAGGGGAAACTCGTCCGTGAACCGCCCGGCCCGGTCCACCGGTTGGAGGAACGGGAGCCCCTCCTGTTGCCGAAGGTTGAAGTCGTCCTCGCCGAACGCGGGAGCGATGTGGACGATCCCGGTCCCCTCGTCCGTGGACACGAACGAGGCACCGACGACCCGGTACGCCTGCGCACCGCTGGCCAGGCGGTACAGCGGCTCGTAGTGTCGGCCGACGAGATCGTTCCCCGGGAAGTCGCGCACCACCTCAGCCGCGCTCCCTAACACCGCCTCGACCCGGGATCGGGCCAGTACAAGCCGCTCCCCTTGGCACAGGACCTCGGCATAGGTTTCCTTCGGATCCAGCGCCAGGGCGGTGTTCGCGGGAAGCGTCCACGGCGTGGTCGTCCACACGAGGAGCGAGATGTCCGGATCATCCGCCAGCGGCATGCGGACGAACACGGAGGGATCGGCGACCTGCCGGTACCCCTGGGCCACCTCGTGAGACGAGAGCGACGTCCCGCAACGGGGGCAGTAAGGGAGGATCTTGTGACCCGGGTAGAGGAGGCCCTGGGCGTGGATCGCCTTCAGCTCCCACCACAGCGTCTCGATGTAGTCGTCGGCGCAGGTGACGTACGGGTTCTCAAGGTCAATCCAGAACCCGAGGCGCCGGATCATCGTCTCCCAATCCCGGATGTAGCGGTTGACGGATTCCTTGCACCTTCCCACGAACCGTTCGACCCCGTACCGCTCGATCTCGGCCTTGGTGCTGATCCCAAGCGCCTTCTCCACCTCCAGCTCCACCGGCAGACCGTGGCAATCCCAGCCCGCCTTGCGTCCGACACGATCGCCGCGCATCGTGCGGTACCGGGGGAACAGATCCTTGTACAGGCGCGGCAGGAGGTGTCCGAAGTGGGGACGTCCGTTGGCCGTGGGCGGTCCCTCGTAGAACACGTAGCGGGCGCCGTGGCCCCCTTCGAGCGAGCGCGCAAAGACGCGGTGTTCCTCCCAGAACGCGAGCACCGCCCGCTCGCGACGCGCTGGATCCGCCTCAAGCTTTCTGAACCTCACCTGAACCCTCCTTCAATCGCCGAACCGGGAGACAAACGAAGCTGGTTGTTGTGCTGCACCGGGAAAACGGCTGGAGTGAGTTATCCCTGCCCCTGGGAGGGCAGGATGATACGGCAGATCCATCTCAGTCTAGGCATCGCAGTCTCCGCACGCATTATATCGCGCATCGCGTACCCGGGCGAACGGGACACCGACGTTGCCGAGCACCGGCGCGAGGTCGAATACAGACCGGATCTCGGCAGGACCGAGCCGAGCCCTGACCGTCGGGTCCTCGGCTGCCACCCGGGCGAGGTCCGCGCCCGCGGTCACCGCCGCATCGGCCAGGCGGGACACGAGTTCGTGAGCCTCGCGCCGACTGAACCCCGACCGCACGAGCGCGAGGAGCAGCCCTTCCGAGAACGGCAGCCCTCGCGCTTCGCCCAGCCGGGCCTCCATCCTCTCCGGAAAGACCCTCAACCCGAGCATCAGCTTCGCCGCCCGGTCGAGCATGTAGTCCACGAGCGTGAAGCCCTGCGGGACGAGCACCCGTTCCACCGAAGAGTGGGACATGTCCCGCTCGTGCCACAGAGCGTTGTCCTCCAGGGCCGGGCCGACCGCAGCCCGCACGACGCGGGCCAGGCCACACAACCGCTCGGAGAGGATCGGGTTCCGCTTGTGGGGCATTGCCGACGACCCCTCCGGCTTCCCCTCGGCGACCTCCCCGACCTCGGATCGGGACAGGTGCCGGATCTCGAGGGCGATCTTCTCGACGAGGGAGGCGGCGAACGCGAGCGCGACCAGGACCTCGGCGTGCCGGTCGCGGGGCACGACCTGGGTGGCCACCGGACACGGCCGGAGCCCGAGCGCGGCGAGCGCCCTCTCCTCGGCCTCGGGAGGGTAGTAAGCGTAGGTTCCCACGGCGCCCGACAGCTTCCCGACGGCGATCCCGTCCCGTGCCCGCCGCAGGCGGTTGGTGACCCGGGCGCACTCGTCGGCCCAAACCAGGACCTTCAGCCCCAACGTGGTCGGCTCGGCCCACTGGCCGTGGGTCCGGCCAAGGATCGGCGCTTCGCGGCGCCGGTTCGCCACCTCCCAAAGCGTCTCCCCCAACGCATCGGCCTTGGCGAGGAGAAGGTCCAGGGCCTCGACCAGGATCAGGGCCAGGGCGGTGTCCTTCACATCGGACGAGGTCAGGCCGTAATGAAGCCAACGGCCCTCCGGTCCGACCTTCTCTTCCACTGCCCACAGGAACGCCACGAGGTCGTGCCCGACCTCGTGTTCGAGAGCGCGGATCCGCTCGCGGTCGATCGCCGCCTCCGCGCGCACGCGGGCCGTCACCCCGGCCGGGACGTGGCCCAACTGTTCGAGCGCCGCCAGGGCCGCCAGTTCCACCCGCAGCCAGCGCTCGTATTGGGCATCGAGCGTCCAGAGATCCCGCATCGGCGCAAGAGCATACCGATCGTGCGTCACGGCCAGAGGATAGACCGTTTCCGTCGCCCACGCCAATCCCCGTCGCATGGGAAGCGGCGGCTATAATCCTCGCGGCGTGAGGAGATCTCGGTGAACCCAACGGAACTCGATGAACGGGCGGTGAACGCGGTTCGCTTTCTGGCCGCGGACGCGGTGGAGAAGGCAAGGTCGGGCCACCCCGGGCTTCCCCTCGGGGCGGCGCCGATGGCGTACGTCCTGTGGAGTCGCCACCTCAAGCACAATCCACGGAACCCGGTATGGCCGGATCGGGACCGGTTCGTCCTGTCCGCGGGCCACGGCTCCGCCCTGTTGTACGCCCTCCTCCACCTCGCCGGTTACGACCTTCCCCTCGACGAGCTGAAGCGGTTCCGGCAGTGGGGCAGCCGCACGCCAGGGCACCCCGAGGCCGGCCTGACCCCGGGCGTGGAGGTCACCACCGGCCCCTTGGGCCAGGGCCTGGCGATGGCCGTGGGGCTGGCGATGGCCGAGGCCCACCTCGCCGCGCGGTTCAACCAGCCTGGTTACCCCATCGTGGACCACACCACCTACGTGCTCGCTAGTGACGGCGATCTGATGGAGGGGATCTCCGCCGAGGCGAGTTCGCTGGCCGGACACCTCGGCCTGGGGAAGCTGATCGTCCTCTACGATCGGAACGGGATCTCGCTCGCCGGGGCCACCGAGCTGGCGTTCACCGAAAACGTGCCGGGGCGGTTCGCCGCCCAGGAGTGGCACGTGAGCGAGGTCGAGGACGGAAACGACCTCGCCGCCCTTGACCGCGCCCTGAAGACGGCGAAAGAAGAGACTGGCCGGCCCTCGCTCATCTGCGTCACAACCACGATTGGCTACGGAGCGCCGACGAAAGCCGGGACGTTCCACGTCCACGGTTCCCCGCTCGGGGAGGAGGAGCTGCGGGGCGCGAAACGGGCCCTCGGCTGGCCTGATGCGCCGCCGTTCTTCGTCCCCGACGAGGCGCGGAGGCCGTTCCAGAATGCCGCGGCTCGCGGCGCGGAGGCCGAGCAACGGTGGAACGAGCTCGTGCAGAGGTACGCGGTAGATCATCCCCAGCTCGCCCGCGAGCTCGCGCGGCGGATCCGCGGGGATCTTCCCACGCACTGGGACGCGGATCTCCCCTCGTTCCCCGCGGGGGGGAAGCTCCTCTCCACCCGCAAGGCATCGGAGACCGTTCTCCAACATCTCGCCACGGCCGTGCCCGAGCTCAGCGGCGGCTCCGCGGACTTGAACCCGTCGTGCCTGACCTGGCTCAAGGGAGAGGGCGACTTGCAGGCGCCGGGTAGCCAGGTTGAGCAGGGCGCGATCGGGGGAAGGTGGGACCACGGTGGGCGGAACGTGCACTTCGGCGTGCGCGAGCACGCGATGGGGGCGATCGCAGTGGGGATGGCCCGCCACGGCGGGGTCCGCCCGTTCACCGGCACCTTCCTCGTCTTCTCCGACTACATGCGGCCCCCGATCCGGCTCGCGGCGCTCATGCACGCCCCGGTGGTGTTCGTGTTCACCCACGACTCGATCGCGATCGGCGAGGACGGCCCGACCCACCAGCCGGTCGAGCAGCTCATGAACCTTCGCGCGGTCCCGAACCTCGTCGTGATCCGGCCCTCGGACGCGAACGAAACGAGCGAGGCGTGGAGGATCGCCCTGTCCCGCCGTGACGGCCCGACCGCCCT
>CAYSZC010000012.1:0-15636 GCA_964435345.1 uncultured Thermotogaceae bacterium | reverse complement strand
CCACGGCTGTGCCACCGCCAACCCTCCCCACAGGAACGCTGCCGCCATTGCAACCAACATTGCCCGCTTCATCTCACTACCACCTCCGTCGCATTGTACACCTTGGACCCGCCGTAGGTTTCACCGGACCTGCCGCGCCGCGGGGTTCACGAGGTTGCGCGGTGTCCCTCCCGCGAGCAGGGCTAGCGCCCCGTCGCAGGCCTGCTCGGCCATCTTCCGCCGGGTCGCCGCGGTGGCCGAGCCGATGTGGGGGGTCAGGACGACGTTCCGCATCCCGAGGAGATCGGGGTGGACCTTGGGCTCCTCCTCGAACACGTCCAGCCCGGCCCCGCGGATTGTCCCGGCACGGAGGGCCACGACGAGGGCGGCCTCGTCCACAACTGGCCCCCGCGCGATGTTGACGAGGATCGCCCCCGCCTTCATGGAACCAAGCTCGCGGGGGCCGATCAGATGGCGAGTGGTAGAGGTCAGAGGCACGCACAGGATCACGAAGTCGCTCCTCTGGAGGAGCTCGGGCAACGGCGCCGCATGGGCTTCCATCTCCCGCTCTACCTCGGGTTTTGGGGTGCGGGAGTGGTACAGGACGTCCATGGCAAACCCCCGCGCCCGCCGGGCCACGGCCTGCCCGATCCGGCCGAACCCCACCACCCCCAGCGTCTTTCCGTACACGTCCACCCCGAGGTGCGGCGGGAGGAACGTCCAGCCGGGGAACCCGTGCGCCCGCAGGTCCTGGTCCGCCTCCACGATCCGTCGGGCGACCGCGAACAGGAGGGCCCACCCCAGATCGGCGGTGGCCTCGGTGAGGACGTCGGGGGTGTTCGTGACGAGGATCCCGCGGGCAGACGCCGCCGCGAGATCAATGTTGTCCACCCCCACCCCAAGGTTGGCCACGATGCGCAGCCGGGGGGCCTGGGCAAGGAGATCGGCCCGCACGGGCATGGACAGAGGGCAGATCAAAGCATCCGCACCCGCGAGGGTCGCCGAAGGCGGAGGACCCTCGTGGATCTCAACGTCGTGGCCGGCGGCCCGCAGCCGGTCCGTTGCCTCGGGAAACATTGCGGTCGTGATCAGAATGTTCGCCACGTTCTCACCACGGACAGTCTACCCGACGAGCCCCAGGAGGAACAGCGTGAGGGAGAGGGTGCCCACGGAGAGCAACGTGGAAAGGAGGAGAACCGAAGCCGCGAGGTCCGGGCGCCGGTCGTACTGAAAGGCGAGGAGAAAGGCGTTCACCGCGCTGGGAACGCTCCCCTCGATGATCAGACTCCCCCGCAGAATCCCGTGGGTCCGGAATGCCCAGGCCAGGGCCCACGCCAACGCTCCCCCGCCGAGGAGGCGAAGCACGGAGAGCCCTCCGGCCTGTCTCGCCACCTGGGCCGCGCGGACGTGGGCAAGCTCGAGCCCCAGCAGAAGGAGGAGGAGCGGGATCGCGCCTTGGGATAGGAGGCCGGTGGCGCGGGCCAGGACCTCCGGGAAGCCCGCCCAGCGGGCAAGCATTGCCCCGCCCACGGCGTACGGCCACGGCACGCGGAACAGGTTCCCCACGGCGCGCTTCCAGTGGACCCGCCCGTCCCAGGTGGCGACGGCCACCCCAAGCGTAGACAGGAGCACGGTGTTCGTGGCGAGAAACACGACCCCCACGTCTACCCCGGCCTGCCCATACGCGAACAAGAGCAGCGGGAGCCCGAGGTTCCCGCAGTTCCCGAACGTCAGGAGGAGCGAGGTCGCCGCACGGGCCCCGCGGTCGCCCGGGAACAGGCGCCGGCCTACCGGAAGGGAGAGCGCGAACATCCCGAGGTAGTGGACAACGGTGAACGCGACCACGGTGGCCGCGGCCGAGGCCGGGAGCTGGGCCGTGCGGAGCGACTCGAAGATGAGCGCCGGCGAGAGGATCCAGAAGCCGGCCTGACCGAGGGGTCGGGACGGCACACGGGCCAAGCGGCCGAGGGCCCAGCCGACCCCGACGACGATGAACGTGGGCAGGAGAACCTCGGCGATCATGGCCGAACGGTACGCCGTGCGGGGCGTCGCGTCACCTTCTCTTGCCGAAGTTACAATCGGGAGCGAGGCGCCGATGCGAATCGCGGTCACGAGCAATCCGGGAGTAGGGAAGTCCACCCTCGTGTCGCGGGTGGTGGAGCGGGTCCCGCTCTCCGCGGGTGGTCTCGTCACCCACGAGATCCGGAAGTGCGGCCGTCGGGTGGGGTTCTCGCTTCGGGACCTCGCCACGGGCCAGGAGGGGGTGCTCGCCCACGTCCACCTCGCCGACGGGCCGGGGCTCGGGCGGTACCGGATCAACCTCCATGATCTCGACGAGATCGGCGCCCTCGCCATCGAGCGGGCGGTCGAGGAACGGGACCTCGTGGTGGTGGACGAGGCGGGACCGATGGAGCTTCATTCGCCGCGGTTCATCGCCGCGGTAGATCACGCGCTGACCCAGGCAAAGAACTTGCTCGTCACCGTGCACCGCGCTTCGAACCATCCCCTCGCCTACCGGATCCGGCGCGGCGTGGACCGCTACATCCGCCTCACGCGGGAGAACCGGGACGCGAAGACAGAGGAAGTGGTTCGTCTCTTCGTCAATGATGGTGTGCGGTGAATCGCCGGATGGCTTCGGTTGGTGCGTCCGTTCAGCGAACCCGCGCCCGCGCTCGACCACGGAAAACGCCCCGCTGCCGGTTCCGCTTTTCCATGACCGTCTCGTAGATCTCGATGAGTCGGCTGGTGGACGCCCGCGCGCTCTGGGAGGCGGCCCATCTCCGGGCAGCCTCGCCTAACCTCCGCCGTTCCGGTTCGTCCTCAAGCAACCTGAGGCAGGCTTGGGCGAACGACTCCTCGTTTTCATTCACGAGGAGCCCGGTTTCCCCAGGGGTCACGACGTCGAGCGCCCCCATCTCACCCAGGGCGACCGGCGGAGTCCCCGCCATCATCGCCTCGACCAGGACCAAGCCCTGAGTCTCCGTCTTGGAGGCGAACACGAACAGGGTCGCTTGCTTGTAGAGATCGATCAGCTTCTGCTCCCGGGACAGGTGCCCGGTGAAGATCACCTTGTCCTGAATGCCGAGCTCCACCACGTACCGCTGCAGGTGTTCCCTCTGGGGGCCATCTCCGGCGATGATCAGCCGGGCGCTCGGGCGCGCGGGCAGAAGGCGGCGGAACGCCCGGAGAAGGAAGTCGAGGTTCTTCTCTAACCCCAGTCTTCCCGCGTAGAGGAGGAGGTCCTGGGTGGGAAGCCCCAACTCCTCTCGGGCGTTCCATTCGATGGGGCGGGCGAAGTCGTCCTCGTCTACCCCGAACGGGAGCGGGTAAATGGGGACCTTCACCCCGTAGCCCCGAAGCTCCTGCTCCATTTGGCAGGAGGGGGCGACGATCGCATCGCAGCGATTGCAGAATGTACGGCTGAGTTGCTGTACCGTGCGCCTGGGCGGCCGGAGCAGCCGCGGAACGTAGCGCCGGTACTCCATGTACAGGGTGTGGTAGGTGTGGACGTGGGGGATCCGGTACCGCTGGGCGGCCCAGAACCCCAACTGCCCGACGGAAAACGGGTCATGAGAGTGAATCACGTCCAGGCTGGAGATGATCCGGAGGATCTTTCGGCTGGCGACGGGAAGAGCAACCCGCATTCCCTTGTACAGGACCAGCCGCACCGACGGGAAGCGGTACACCTCGGAGCGGGCTTCCACGTGGCCAGGATAGGAAGGGGCGAACACGTAGACCGTATGGCCCCCCCTGTTGAATTCGCGTTCCATCAACCGGATCACGGTGACCACGCCGTTCGCATCCGGGACGTAGGTGTCGGTGAACAGGCCGATCCTCACGGTATCACCTCCGACTTCTGCCCCCAGAGGATACACGCGCCTTTCGGGTCAGGGCAACAGTGTCCGGGCGTTCCCGGGGCATGGAGTTGCACTTGGGGACGTGCTACTTCCCCTGGACCTCCACACGCCACGTGGCCTCGGGTCACCGCCTCCCAACTCCCCGGTCCGCTTTTCCCCTTCCCCAGTAGTCGTCGCCCGTCAGTCGGTCCCTGCGCAGGGCTATGTCCAGCCAGCAACGCACCACCTGCCGTCCCCCGCGGAGGAGGTTACCCCGCGCGAAGCGCCGGTTCGAGGTGTAGCAGACCAGCGTGGGCACGAACCGGACCTCCCCCAACTGGGCCAGCCTCCGCGCCAGGCGAAGGTCGGAGGACGCCAGGCGAGCCAAGGGGGGGTAGCCTCCGGCCGCGATATACGCGTCCTTGCGCATCCCGAAGTTCGCCGCGCCGACTTGGTGCAGCCCCAGGACCCGCGACAGCCCCACGAACAGGGTGTAGCCACCCACCTGGAGGGCTCTCCCTTCCTTTCGGCTTTCCCGAAACCCCAGCGGTCCATACGCGGCCACCACGCCCGGCCGCGAAAGCGCGTGGACCATCTTCGGCAACCAGTCGGACGGGTAAATGGTATCGGCGTCAGCAGAGGCGAGGAACCTGCCTCTGGCTTCCGTGAACCCTCGGTGCATGGCCCACGCGGATCCCCGGCGAGGCTCGACCAGGACTTTCTCCGCGAACTGGCGGGCAATCTCCGGGCTCCGATCCGTGCTCCCGTTGTCCACCACAATGAGCTCGAAGTCGGCGAACGTCTGGTTCCGCAACGAGGCCAGTGTCTCGGCAAGGAAGGACTCCTCATTCAGCACCGGGACAACCACGGTGACCGTGGGGGTCCGCTCGCTCTTCCTGGCGTTTACCTCGATTCGATCCACAGTGGCTCTCAGCGGACCACGATCGAGACAAGTTTGCCGGGAACGGCGATCACCCGTTCCACTTCGTGGTTACGGAGGCGCTCCTGCACCGCGGTATCGTCGAGAGCGGCCGCCTTGAGGGCATCGGGGTTCGCGGCATCCTGGGTCGTGAGACGGACGCGGGCCCGGACCTTGCCGTTGATCTGAACCGGGATCTCCACCTCTCCCCCGGCAAGCGCCGCGGGATCGCAGGCCGGCCACGGCGTCTCCAGAACGGGTCGCTCCCCGCCCAGTCTGTGCCACGCCTCCTCGGCGAAGAACGGGGTGAACGGGGAGAGGAGAAGGATCGTGTCGCGGACCGCGCGACGGACGAGCCGTGCATCGGCCGCTGGTCGCTCGGCGTACGCGGCGAGGTCGTTCGTGAGCTCCATGATCGCGGCAATCGCCGTGTTCAGGCCCAGCCGCTCGGCGAACTCCTCGGTCACCTTCTCGATCGTGGCGTGCAGCTTCTGCCAGAGGGCGACCGAGGCCGGGTCGAACCCAGAAGTGTCCGGGTCTTCCCGGACGGGCGAGATGCGCGGCAGCTCTCCGATCGCCAAGTTCCACAAGCGGTTCAGGAACCGCCACGCCCCGCGGATCCCGTCCTCGGACCACTCGATGTCCCGGTCCGGGGGGCCCATGAACAGGGTGTACAACCGCTCCGTGTCCGCCCCGTACCGGGCGATGATCTCCGACGGCTCGACCACGTTCCTCTTGGATTTCGACATCGAGAAGTACGCGGTCTCCACGGGCTTGCCGCACGTGGCGCAGCGCAACTCGGCCGCTTCTTTGGGGTAGAGCCAGCCATGGTCTGGGCACTTGTAGGCGGTGTGGCAGACCATCCCCTGCGAGAACAGGCGCTTGAACGGCTCGTCGAACGCGACGTACCCCAGGTCGTGAAGGGCCTTGGTAACGAACCGCGCGTAGAGGAGGTGGAGGATGGCGTGCTCGACCCCGCCCACGTACAGGTCCACGGGAAGCCATCGGTTCACGTCGCCCGAGTCGAACGGGGCGCTTTCCTCGCGAGGGGAGATGAAGCGCAGGAAATACCACGACGAGTCCACGAACGTGTCCATCGTGTCCGTGTCCCGGTGGGCCTTGCCGCCGCAGCGCGGGCAGGTGGTGTCGGCATAGCCGGGGATGTCGGCGAGGCCCATCTTCCCGATGAACGGGACATCGGGGAGAAGGACCGGCAGCTCGGCCTCGGGGACCGGTACGATCCCGCACCGGTCGCAGTACACGATCGGGATCGGCGCGCCCCAGTACCGTTGGCGGGAGATGAGCCAGTCCCGTAGCCGGAAGACCACCGTGGTTTTCCCGATGCCCTTCTCCTCAAGATAGGCGGTCGTGCGCTCGATCGCGGCTTCTCCCCGGGTCCCGGTGAGCGGACCGGAGTTGACCATTGTTCCTGCTGCAATGAGCGCGCCGCGCATCGTTGTCGGGTCCGGGAGCGGTCCCTCCGGGGGGGCGATCACCACGCGGATCGGGAGCCCGAACGCCCGGGCGAACTCGAAGTCGCGTTGGTCGTGCCCCGGGACAGCCATGACCGCGCCTGTGCCGTAGGTGGTCATCACGTAGTCGGCGATCCAAATCGGGATACGCTCGCCGGTCGCGGGGTTCGCGGCGTGGCTTCCGGTGAACACGCCGGTCTTCTCCCGTTCGGTCGAGGTTCGCTCCATCTCCGACGCCCGCGCCGCAGCGCGCCGGTAGGTTTCCACTTCCGCCTGGCGCTCGGGAACCGCCAGCTTGTCCACGAGCGGGTGCTCCGGGGCCAGGACGAGGAACGTCGCTCCCCACAGGGTGTCGGGGCGGGTGGTGAACACCTCGATCGGATCCCCGTGCTCGGACTGGAACGCGATCGTGGCGCCTTCCGAACGGCCGATCCAGTTCTCCTGCATCTTCTTCACGTGTTCCGGCCAGTCCAGCCCGGCGAGGTCGGTGAGAAGCCGATCGGAGTAGGCGGTGATGCGGAGGAACCACTGTTCGAGGGTCTTCCGCTCCGGGG
The DNA here is from genome assembly GCA_964435345.1 of uncultured Thermotogaceae bacterium. Lineage (GTDB taxonomy): Bacteria > Bipolaricaulota > Bipolaricaulia > Bipolaricaulales > Bipolaricaulaceae > Bipolaricaulis. The sequence goes on along the minus strand of CAYSZC010000012.1, from coordinate 8,876 downwards.
GCGTGCCGCAGCGGTCGCACCCTCCGCCTACGACCTGCTCGTTGGCCAGAACGGTTTTGCAGCTCGGGCAGTAGTTGACATCGGCCCGCTTCTTGTAGGCGAGGTTGTTTTCGTAGAGTTTCAGAAACAGCCATTGCGTCCAGCGGTAGTAGTCGGGGAGGCACGTCGTCACTTCGCGATCCCAGTCGTACTCGATCCCCCAAGCGCGGAACTGCTTTTTGGCGTAGGCGATGTTGTTCATCGTCCACTCCCGGGGATGGATCCCCCGGTCAATCGCGGCGTTCTCCGCGGGCAGGCCGAACGCGTCCCATCCCGTTGGGTTCAGGACGTTGCGCCCACGCATGATGTGGAACCGGCTGATCGCATCCCCGATGATGTAGTTCCGCCCATGTCCCACGTGCAGGTACCCCGACGGGTAGGGGAACATGCTCAGGTAGTAGAGCTTCCCGGAGGGAGCGGAGATATCGGCCTTGAAGTAGCCCCGCTCCCGCCAGAAGTCCCGCCAGCGAGCCTCGATCGCCTGGGGATCGTAGGGCTCGCCCCTCACAGCAGCCCCCCCGTCGCCAGCCGCTCCGCCTCAGCGAGGGTTGTCCGGACCCCGTCTGGGGAATCCATCTCGCAGTACAGGCGCAAGATCGGCTCGGTGCCCGAGGCCCGGAGGAGGAGCCACCCCCGGTCGAAGCGCAGCTTCAGCCCGTCCAGGGTCTCCACCTTGACCACCCGTTGGCCAGCCAGGGTCTCGGGAGGGTTCTTCTGCAGCCGGTCCACCACCTCGAGGCGGGTCGGCAGTTCGAGGTCGCGCCGTTCGTAGTGGTGGGGCCCGACCAGGGCGAACAGGTCTTGAACCAGTGCCCCGAGCGGTTTTCCGGTCGCGGCGACGAGTTCAAGGAGGAGGAGGTTCGACAGCATCCCGTCCCGTTCCGGGATGTGCCAGGCGTACCCGTACCCGCCGGACTCCTCGCCGGCGAACGCCGCCTTCCCGGTAACGAGGGCCTCCACGGCCCACTTGAACCCGACCTTGATCTCGGAGCACGCCGCCCCGGCATGGTCGGCGAGCTTCCCGATCATGTCCGTCAGGGCGAACGATTTCAACACCGGCCCGGACAACCCCCGATGCCGGACGAGATGCCACAGGATGAGGGCCGCGGTGCGGTGGGTGTCCAAGAACTCCCCTCTCTCGTCCATCGCTGCCGCCCGGTCCCCGTCCCCATCGGTGATCAGCCCGACTACGTTCCGGCCGCGGGCCCGCGCCTTGAGCGACCGGATCACGGCCTTCAGGGGAACCACGTTTTCCGGGAGCGGTTCTGGCTTCTTCCCCCCGAACAGCGGGTCCGCGGTGGACCGGATGGCGAGATACGGGATCCGCGCCGCGCGGAAGAGCTCGGACAAGTACCCTTGGGCCGAGCCGTACATCGCGTCCACCACCACGTACAGCGGGGCCCGGGCCAGTCCGCGCACGTCCACGGCGTCCCTCAGCCGGGCGAGGTATTCCTCCTTGATCGCAGCCGTCTCCAGTGGAGGATCGTCGAGGGCCGGCGGACGGTCCGGAAGGCGGGATTCGATCCCGGCCGTGATCTCGGCCGTGGCCGACCCGCCGTACTCGGGCTTGAACTTGACCCCGCTCCACTGGGGAGGGTTGTGGGACGCGGTGATCATCGCCCCGCCCGCCAGGCGTCGCTCCACGACCGCGGCGGACACGGCCGGGGTCGGAACCGGGGAATCCGTCACTTGAACCGGGATCCCGGCGGCCGCCACGGCCCGACCGAGATGGCGGGCGAACTCCGCGGACAGGAACCGCGTGTCGTACCCCACGATCAACCCTGCCGAGGCGGCGCGGTACGGCACCCCCCACGCCCGGTAAATGGGCATCTCCGCCCGCCGCGGGTCCCACAGGGAGGCGGCGATGGCGGCCCCGACCCGGGCCACGTTGGCGAACGTGAAGTCGTCGGCGATCAGGCCGCGCCAGCCGTCGGTTCCGAACTTGATGCTATCGCTTGCGTCCATGTCGCACCCTGCGGGGGGATCGCTCGAGGTCCACCCGCACCACGTGGGCGGGCATCTGGATCCCGTCCCCTTGGAGGAGGTCGGCGATCAACTCGGCCGGGAGGGCAGTTTCGAGCCACAGGTCGCGGATGGATACGATCCCGTTCCGGACCGGAACCCGCTCCAGGGCTCTCTCGATCGCTCGCCGATACCCCGGCATGCGGGACAAGTCCTGCTCTAGCTCCTCCATCGGAGATCAGTACCGCCACTCCACCGTGTACCGCACGTCCGCGCTCCCCTCAGCCGGCACCGGCACCCGGAACCGGATCCGGTTTGCATCGAGGCGCTCGTAGGGGAGGCTCGAGTGGGTGATGGACCACGCGCCGGGGAGCGTCTCCACCACCTCGATCTCGACCGGGTCGCTCTTGGCCGAGCGGAGCGTGATCCGGTACGTGTCCCGGTACAGGTTCTCCGCCACCCGGTGGTGCGTTTCCTGGACCCGTTCTCCGGTCAGGTCAAACGCGGCCCCGATCGCCACGTCCACCTCTTCCCCCACCGCGGTGTGCCCGATCGCCGCTGCCCCGACGAACAGCGCGCCCCCCGCGTCGTAGACCCGCACCTCGCCCCCGGGGAGCGGGACGGCGGTGTTCTTGAACCGCACGCGCACCTCAACCGGTCCACCGGCGAACTGATAAGCACGGGCGTAGGCGAGTTCGGCGCTTACGAGGGGCACGAGGGCGATCCCTTGGGTCAGGTCTACCAGGCCAGGGAATGCGTAGCGGTGGTACTCGAACGCGGGAACGGCCACGACTTCGGGGGCCATGGCCAGCGCGCGCACCGCTCCTGCGCGGACCGTCGCCGTCGGGCGGTACACATCGCCGGCGACCAGGCTGACCCGCGCCCCCAAGAAGTCTGTCCCGGTACGGTTCTCGAACGTTGCCAGGCCGTGGAGGGCGAGCGTCGCGTCTCCCAGCGTGGCCGCGTAGCTCACGCGCCACGACAGGCCCTCGGCAAGATAGCGCAGGCCGATCTCTGCCGGCCCCGGCGTTGCCCCCTGATACCGGAGTCTCACCGTCAGGCGATCGGTGGCCGTGACCTCGGAGGGCAGAGCGGCGACGATGCGATCGTAGCTCGGGAGGAACATCAGCCCCTCCGCAGTGGCGAGAACGAGCCCGTTGTCAATCGCGAGAAGCCGCCCTCGCCACCGGTCTCCCTGGGCGAACACCGTCACGGCAGTCCCCACCAGGTCGGCAAGCCTCGGCGCGCCAAGCCGCGTGGGCTCGATGCGGGTCAGGGTAAGGCCGTCCACCACAAGGCTATCCACGAGCAGGGTGAGCGGAAGGTTCTCCAAGACGAGGTCCCCTTCCTGGGCCAGGAGCACGGGACGTGTCTCCGTGACGAACCCAAACCCCCAGTAAATCGCGATCTCAGGGGCGGCAAATCCTGCCACCGTCCCGAGCACGAGCACCCCAAGTACGATCATCTTGCGCATGGGGATCACCTTCCTTTCCCGCATCTTACCCCGCGGCGGGGCCGGCGCAACGCAGCGCACGTTCGGCGCTCGCTGGGGTGACGGCGTGCGCTGCCGAGCCGCCGGTTCGGTCTAACCCTTGGGGCAGGAAACGCCCGGGGCACGGCTGCGCCCGGCGAGCAAGGCTTGGAGGGAGTCCCTCAACAGCGATAGGTTGTCGCCGGTCTTGGCGGAGATCGCGACGTGGGGCACGGCCTCGAACCGGAGGGCGGCCAACCGAGTTTCGTCCGCCTGTGTCCTGATCAGGTCGAGCTTGTTGAGCGCGTGGAGGACCGGCGGGTGGGGCGCGTCGGCCATCACCTCGGCGGTCACCTGGCGCACCACCCGGAGGTGCTCGGAGGCCGCCGGGGCCGCGGCATCGAGCACGACGAGGAGGGCCGCGGCGTCCCGCACCGCGCCCAAGGTGGCCTGGAACGCGGGTACGAGCTGGTGGGGCAGGTCGCGGATGAACCCCACCGTGTCCGCGAGGAGGGCTTCTCCCTCGGGCAGGGCGATCCGCCGGACCCGCGTGTCGAGGGTGGCAAACAGCTTGTCTTCCACCAGCGCGTCGCTCCCCGCGAGCTGGTTGAACAACGTGGACTTGCCGGAGTTCGTGTACCCCACGATCGCGATCTCGGGAGGACCGTCGCGGCGGCGGCGGGCCTGCTGGACTGCGCGGTCCTGGCTGGCCTTCGTGAGTTCCTTGCGCACCGTCTGGATCCGCCGACGGATCGCGCGGCGGCTCTGCTCGAGGCGCGTCTCCCCAGGTCCGCTCGTGCCGATCCCCGCGCCGGGGTCGGTCAGCGCCTGGCCCCATCCCCGCAATCGGGGAAGGAGGTATTCGAGCTGGGCCAGTTCCACGGCCAGGGCGGCCTCTTTCGTCCCGGCACGCTGGGCGAAGATGTCGAGGATGAGCTGGGACCGGTCCACGATCTTCAGCCCGGTCGCTTCCTCCAGGTTGCGGGCCTGGGCCGAGGATAGTTCCGACCCCATGATGAGCGTGTTCGCGCCCACATCCTGGGCCCGGTCGCGGATCTCCTCGGCTTTTCCCCTCCCGACGAACGTAGCGGGGTCAGGTCGGGGGCGATGTTGGGTCGTGCGGGCCAAGACGGCGACCCGGGCCGTGGCAGCGAGGGCGGCGAGTTCGGCGAATCGTTCCTCGTCATCGACGCCGGAGGGGAGCGCGTCCGCGAGGATCGCCCGTTCCCCTCCGTACACCCGAGCCCGCCGGCCCAGGTAATCCTCGATCGTGGGGATCAGCCCGTGACCCATACCGCCGCGCCCAGGCGCCGCAGCTTCTCGGGCAGGTTCTCGTAGCCCCGTGCGAGATGTGTTTCCCCGCGGATCTCGGTGTGCTCGTCTGCGGCGAGGGCGGCGAGCACCAGGGCCGCCCCGGCCCGGATGTCGGTGGCCTCCACCGTCGCCCCGTGGAGCGTTTCCACCCCGTCCGTGAGGACCGTGTCCCCGCTCACCTGAACGCGGGCCCCCATTCGCGACAACGCCCCGACGTAGTTGAACCGCGACGCAAACACGGTCTCCCGTGCCGTGGACCGGCCGAGCGCGGTGGCCAGGAAGGCGATCATCGGGGGCTGGAGGTCGGTCGGGAAGCCCGGGTAGGGCCAGGTCTGGACGTTCACCGCGACGGGTCGGCCCCGCGCCCCGACGGTGATCCCGTCCTCCGTAACCGTGACCTCGGCCCCCGCCCCGGCGAGCTTGGAGAGAAGCGCGTCCAGGTGATCGGCGCGGGCGCCCCGCACCGTGACGTCCCCGCGGGTGATGGCCCCGGCGAGGAGGTACGTTCCCGACTCGACGCGGTCCGGGATCACCCGGTGCGTCGCGCCGCCCAGTTTCGGTTGCCCCCGGATGGTCACCCGGTCCTCCTGCCAGGTCACTTCGGATCCCATCGCCGTGAGGAGGCAAGCAAGGTCCACCACCTCGGGTTCGCGGGCCGGGTTGACGATCGCCGTGCACCCTTCGGCGAGCGCCCCGGCGAGGAGGAGCTGCTCGGTGGCCCCCACCGAGGGGTAGTCGAGGTACACCGTGGCCCCGCGCAGGCGAGGCGCCGTGGCGTGGACCACGCCGCCCTTCACCGCGAACGTGACCCCCAGCCGGCCGAGGCCGGCGAGGTGGAGGTCCACCGGGCGAGGGCCGATCGCGCACCCTCCCGGGAGCGGCATCCGCGCCTCCCCGGTGCGGGCGAGGAGCGGTCCCAGGGCGAGGAACGAGGCGCGCATCCGTTGCACGAGCGCGGCCGGGGCCTCCGGGGCCAGTTCCCTCCCGTCGCGGAGGGCAATCGCAGAGTCCTGCCAGGATACGTCTTTCCCCAACGCCTGGGCCAGGGCCACCGCGGAATCCACGTCGAGGAGGCGGGGAGCGTTCTCGATGGTCACGGGCTCCGTGGTGAGGAGGCTCGCCAGCACCGCGGGCAACGCGGCGTTCTTGGAGCCAGCGGCCTGCACCGTGCCTCGCAGGGGCCGCCCGCCCGCGATCCGGATCACGGCAAGAAGAAGAGCGGATCCATCGGGGTTCCGTCCCGGCGGATCTCGAAATGAAGGTGCGGTCCGGTGGAGAGGCCGGTGTTTCCCGAGCGGGCAATGGTCTGTCCGATCTCGACGAACTGTCCCACCGAGACGAGAAGCTGCGACAGGTGGGCGTAGTACGTGCTGTAACCGTCCCCGTGGTCCACGACCGCGAGGAGGCCGTATCCCCCTTCCCATCCCGCCGTGACGATCCGACCCGGGGCGGCCGCGTACACGCGGGTCCCCTCGGCGAGGACGATGTCAATCCCGGCATGGAACGAAGGGACGCGGTGGATCGGGTGAATGCGGGGTCCGAACGGGGAGGAGATGATCCCGCGGGCTGGCCACGCGAACTGGATGCCCTTGCCCAGGGCCACCGCCGTGGCCTGGGGCACCACCGTGGGGGCCGGGACAAGGATCCGCATCCCGGCCACCGGCTCGCCGCTCAACCCGTTGGCCGAGCGGATCGTCCCTTCCGCCACCTCGTAGGTCTTGGCGATGTCGGCCACGCTCTGTCCCGCCTTCACCGTGTGGAGCACTCCGCCTCTGGGAAGGAGGAGCACCTGACCTGGCCGCAGGCGCGAGGGATCCACTTCGTTGCTGGCGATGAGGTGGTCCGGCGGGATTCCCGAACGCTGGGCGATGCCGGACAAGGTATCCCCAATCTGCACCGTGTACGTAGGCCACGCGATCCGGGTCGCCGCGACGGGGAGGACCGGCCCCCCGGCTTGGGGAGGGGGAAGGAACGGGATCAAAAGCAAGGGCAGAAGCAGAAGGGCCAACGCCACGGCGAAGACCGGGTTTTCACTCACTGTTCATCAGCTCCAGGAACTGCTTGTTCGTCCGCGTCTGTTCCATCTTCCCTTTGATGAACTCCAGGGCCGCCCCCGAATCCGGCATGTCCGTGAGAAGCTTACGGAGGATCCACACCCGGCGAAGGACATCTGACTGGAGAAGGAGTTCCTCTTTTCTCGTGCCCGACTGGACGAGGTCAATCGCGGGGAAGATGCGGCGGTTGGCGAGATCGCGGTTCAGCACGAGCTCCATGTTCCCGGTACCCTTGAACTCCTCGAACACCACCTGGTCGAGGCGCGATCCGGTGTCAATGAGGGCAGTAGCGATGATGGTCAAGGACCCCCCCTTCTCGATGTTACGGGCGGCGCCGAAGAACTCCTTCGGCTTGTAGAGCGCGGTCGGGTCAATGCCCCCGGAGAGGAGCTTCCCCGATGGGCTGATCGAGAGGTTGTAGGCCCGTCCCAACCGGGTGAGGGAGTCCATGAGGATGACCACGTCCAACCCCGACTCGACGAGGCGTTTCGCCTCGGCGGTGGCAAGCTCCGCGATCCGCGTGTGGTGTTGCGGCTCCATGTCGAACGTGGCCGCCACCACCTCCGCACGCTTGACCGAGCGTCGGAAGTCGGTCACCTCCTCCGGACGCTCGTCCACCAGGAGGATCAACAGCCGGACATCCGGGTAGTTCGTTTCCAGGCCCTGCGCGATGTGTTTGAGGAGCGTGGTCTTGCCGGCCTTGGGCGGGGACACGATCAGGCCGCGTTGCCCCTTACCGATGGGGGAGAACAGATCAATCATTCGGGTAGACGGCTCGTCGGGGTTGTGCTCGAGGACGAGGTGCTTGTTGGGATGAAGAGGGGTCAGGTGCTGGAAGTCCACCCGTTTTCGCGCCAGTTCGGGGTCGAGCCCACTGACCTGGTCCACCTTGAGCAGGGCGAAGTACCGCTCGCCCTCCCGTGGCGGGCGCACCGGCCCGCGCACGAGGTCCCCGTCCTTGAGCGCAAACCGCTTGATCTGCGATGGGGACACATACACGTCGTACCGACTGGGGAGACACGAGCGCTCGCGGAGGAACCCATAGCCGTCGGGCATGATCTCGAGAATCCCTTCCACGACAAGTTTCTGTCGCTCGGCCAGAACCCGCATCACGGCGAGTTCCAGCTCTACGGGCGAGAGGTCACCGGTTCCGTTGACCTCGAGAGTTTGGGCGAGTCCAGCCAGTTTTTCCGGACCGAGGGTGCGGACCTCGCTCATTTCCATGGCACACCACCTCACATGATCGGATCGTGCTGCTTCAAAGCTTGCGGAAGAACGACCGGGCGACATCCCAATACATGGCCATGCGCTCGGCGAGCCCGAGCCAGAACCCCTGCTTCTCTTCCTTGCGAATGTGGCTTACCCCCCGCAGGACGACCTTTTTCTTGCGCCATCCTTCTTTCGCTGCCAGCCGCGTCAGCGCCGTCTCGATCCCGAACCCCGTATCCTCCACCGCCCCGCGAGCTCGCTCCCAGTGGGCGCGGGACATCACCCGCTGGCCGGACAGGAACGCCGCGATCCGCTGGGAGAGGTCGGTCCCGAGCCGCCCGTCTCGGAACACCGCAATGACCACGTCGGTATCCCCCTCGCGGTAGGCCTGAATCATCTCCTCGACGTGAGCGGGGGTCAGTCCGGTGAGGTCGGCGTCGAGAAACAGGAGCACCTCACCATGGGTGGCCTCGACCCCCGCCGCCATCGCCGCCGCCTTACCGCGGTTCTCGGGCAGGCGCACGACCCGCACCGCGAATCGTCCTGCCACCGCGGCGGTCGCGTCCGTGGACCCGTCGTCCACCACCACGACCTCGTCCACAGCGGGAGAGGAAAGCAGGGGTTCGAGCACGGCACCGACCCGTTCCGCCTCGTTGAATGCTGGAATGATGGCCGAGACCTTCATCGGATGTCCGAGATACCGAGCCTCAGTATAGCTAGGGCTTCGTCAGGGTGCAACCCGCAGGTCTTGGTGCGCCAGGAGATCGTTACCAGCAGCCCGTGTGGGAACCCCGGGGCCGCGGGCCTGGGGCACGCGGACCTTCGGC
>CAYSZC010000011.1:0-15898 GCA_964435345.1 uncultured Thermotogaceae bacterium | reverse complement strand
CCGCGTACCCGAGCGCGGCCCCGGGTTTCCCACACGGGCTGCTGGCGTGTTGCCTAGTTCCCACACCGTCTGTATAGTACCGGCAACTGCCAACCGCGGAGGTGGTTCGAAGTGTACCGTCTGATGTGTACTCTGCTCATCCTTGCGGCCTTGTTCGTGCCTGTCTTCGGTCAGTCCCCGGCGGAACTCCTCGTCCAAGCGAATGCCCTGTTCCAGGAGGTCTGGCTCACTCAGTACACGCCCTCGGCAGCCCCCGCACTCCAGGCGAAGCTGGAGACGGCGATCAAGCTCTACGAACAGGTCCTCGCTCAAGACGCGAACAACCTCGCCGCCCTCAACATGCTCGCCCGGAGTTACTACACCCTGGCCGACGTGTTTCTCCCCGAGAAGGACAAGGCAGCCGGTTACGCCAGGGGGCAGGAGTACGGAGAGCGGGCCCTGCGCACGAACCCCGAGTTCGTGCGCGTGGAAGCGGAGCAGGGCTTTGTCGAGGCGGTGCGTGTCTCCACGGACGTGTCGGCCTGTTTCTGGACCTACTCCAATTGGGCCCGGAAGGTGGAGCTGGGTGGGGTGTTTGGGCTCGTGGCCGCCGCGCTGCGCGGCGACGATAGGAAGCTGATGGCCCTCATGGAGCGGTGCCTGGAGCTCGACCGGGTCTACATCTCTGGAGGCCCCCTGCGCGCCCTCGCTGGGTACTGGGCCAACCACCCGTTCCGCAAGGACCCGGAGAAGGTCCGCGTCTTACTCGAGGAGGCGATCGCCACGTTCCCCGACTACCTGGAGAACCGCGTGTTCTACGCAGAGTACTACCTCATCCCCGCCGAGAAGTGGGCCCAGGCGCGGGAGGAGCTGCAACGGGTGATCGACGCCCCGATCGGGGTGGACGCCCTGCAGAACGGGTACGCCAAGGTCAGGGCCGTTGACCTCCTGGGCCAGATCGCGGGGAAGTAGCCGCGCGACGTACGAGGAGACCTCTTCATGGGGACAACGATGCGCGCGATTCTGGTGATCTTGGACGGCCTGGGGGGACGGCCTACCGATCTCGGGGGGGCGACGTGCCTCGAACGGGCGGCGACCCCGGTCCTGGACGATCTCGCTGCCCGAGGCGCCCTCGGGCTGATGGACCCCGTGGCCCCGGGGGTGCGTCCCGGATCCGACACGGCCCACCTCTCCATCTTCGGGTACGACCCGCAGCGCGTGTACACCGGCCGGGGGGCGTTCGAAGCCCTCGGGATCGGGATGGACGTACGCGGGGGCGACGTCTGCTTCCGGGCCAACTTCGCGACGGTGGAGGAGCGGGACGGACAGCTGATCGTCCTCGACCGACGGGCCGGACGCCTTCCGGACGGGAAACCCTTTGAAGATGCGATCAACGGCATCAGCCTGCGCGAGTTCGGCGTGGAGATGACGTTCCGTGTATCCACCGAGCACCGCGGCGCCGTCGTCCTGCGGGGGGAGGGCCTGTCCGCGCAGGTCTCCGACGCCGACCCTCACGAGGTTGGGGTCGCGATCGCCGCCGCCCAAGCCGCGGACCCAGCGGCGCGGCCGGTCGCCCACGCTGCGAACGCGTTCACCCGCCGTGCCCACGAGATCCTCCGCGACCATCCCGTGAACCGAACGCGGGCGAGCCGCGGCGATCTCCCGGCCAATGCACTCCTCCTCCGCGGCGCCGCGGCGATGCCCCACCTCCGGCCGATCACCGAGGAGTACGGGATCCGCGGCGCCTGCGTCGCCGGTGGGGCTCTGTACAAGGGCGTGGCGCGGCTCGCCGGGCTCGCCGTGCTCGATGTCCCCGGGGCCACCGGCGACCTCAGGACCGACCTCCGCGCCAAGGCCAAGGCGACGCTCGCGGCGCTGGGCAAGGTGGAGTTCGTGTTCGTCCACATCAAAGGCGCCGACAACGCCGCCCACGACGGGGATGCCCCAGCGAAGCGGAAGTTCATCGAACGGGTGGACCGGGAGTTCTTCGGCGAGCTCGTCCCCGCGCTACCGTGGGACACCGTGCACCTCTGCGTGTCCGGGGACCATACCACGCCCCCCGCGGTGGGGGAACACACGGCAGATCCTGTGCCGGTCCTATTCGTAGGGCCGGCGGTACGGCCGGATCGGGTGCGTGCGTTCGGGGAACGCGCCGCGGGCGAGGGAGGCCTGGGGAGGTTCTCGGGGCGGCTCGTGCCCCAGCTCCTCGGGTACTGCAACCTCGGGCCCAAGTTCGGGACATGAGGAGACGCGATGAGGCTGCGTGAGATAGCCGCACTGCTCGACGCACGGTTCGTGACGGGCGCGGACCAAGCGGAGCGGGAGACAACGCGAACGTTCGCGGCCGACCTCCTGTCCGACGTCCTCGCCATGGTCCGGGAAGAGGGGGTGCTCCTCATCACCGGCACCGTGACCCCCCAGGTGGTGCGGGTGGCGGAGGTGATGAACATGGGGGCGGTGCTGTTCGTGCGCGGAAAGCTCCCCACCGCCGCGACGGTGGAGTACGCGACCGGGGCCGGTGTCCCGCTCCTCGCCGCGGCGCGGGACATGTACGAGACGTGCGGCATCCTCTATCGGGCGGGCCTCCTGCCCGCGAAGAGAAAGGGCCTCCCAATGGACCATGTCCCCCCGGACCCCCCTCACCCATAAACGCATCTTCCGGGTCTCGCCCCGGGACCTCGACCAGGCGGGGACCGTGTCCACCGAGGTCCGCCGGGACTTGCTCTCCCTCGGGACGAGCCCAGACGTGGTAAGACGAGCCAGCATCGTGTGCTTCGAGGGCGAGATGAACATCGTCCTGTACACGAACGGCGGTCGGATCATCCTCATCGTTCGTGAAGACCGCGTGGAACTGCTCTTCTCGGACCGCGGCCCCGGGATCGCCGACATTGACCTCGTGAGCCAACCCGGCTACTCCACGGCCCCGGACTGGGCCCGCGAGTTAGGGTTCGGCGCGGGCCTCGGGATCACCAACATGGAGCAGAACTCCGATCTGTTCAAGATCCGGTCGCGCGTCGGCGCGGGAACCGTGGTTCGGGCCACCATTCTCCTCGGGGTACCGTTCTTCTAGGGAGGACCTATGAACACCGAGACGGTCGTCGCGAAGGTCGGGCTGGAAGCCCTCGTGGCCGCGCTCGCGCGAGAGGTGCGAGGCGGCTACTGCTCGGACTTACTGTCCGATGTCCTCGCCCACGCCAAGAGCGGGGACCTCTGGATCACCCACCAGCGGCACCTCAACGTGATCGCGGTGGGCAAACTGCGCGATGTCGCCGGCGTCGTGTTCGCCCGCGGCTTGCGTCCGAGCCAGGACGTGATCGCCCGCGCCGTCGCGGAGCGGGTGAACCTGTTTCTCAGCACGGAGACAGCATTCGAGGTGGCGGGGAGGCTCCACCGGGCCCTGCACCCATGAGGTGGTGGCGCGCCGACCTTCACATTCACTCCACCCTTTCTCCCTGCGCAAGCCTCGACATGTCTCCCCGCCGGATCGTGGCCGAGGCCCGGCGGGCCGGGCTTGATCTCATCGCGATCTGCGACCACAATGCGGCCGAGAACGGCCGGTACGTCCGGCGCCTCGCGGCGGGGACGCCGGTTGTGCTCATGGGAATGGAAATCCAGACTGCTGAAGAGGTCGAGGTCCTGGCGTACTTCGCGGATGAGGAGGGCCCCCTCCTCCTAGAAACCGAGCTACACAACAGCCTCCCCGATGTTCCGTGCGCTCCCGAGCTGTTCGGCGATCAGGTGGTCGTGAACGAAGAAGGGGAGATCGTGCGTCGTGTGGAACGGCTCCTGCTCTCGCCGGTGGACCTTACCCTGTCCGAGGTGGTGCGTCGGGTCGGGGAGTTGGGAGGACTCGCCATCCCCGCTCATGTGGATCGCGTCCCGGGTGGGTTGCTCGCCGTGCTTGGCCTGTTCCCGGAGGGGGACTGGCCATGGGCAGTGGAGATCGCGCCCTGGACTTCGCTCTCGGACGCCTACGAAGCCTGGCCCGGCCTGCGCGGGCGCCCGATCCTCCGCGGGTCCGACGCCCACTACCCGGAGGAGATCGGGCGCGCCTGGACGGATCTCTACCTCGCCTCACCCACCCTCGACGAGCTTCGAGCCGCGTTCCGCGGAAGGGACCGGCGAACGCTTCAGCCCGGTCCGGAACTGAAGGAGGAATAGTGACCGTAGACACGGAGAGCCGCGTGGCCGAACTGGTGAAGCCCTATGCCGCGAAGCCGTCGGAGCTGATTCAAGCGCTACATCGCGTCCAGAGCGAGCTCGGGCACGTCCCCCCGGGCGCCCAAGCCGTGGTCGCGGAGACGTTGGGAGTGCCTCCATCCCAGGTGCGGGGTGTGATCACGTTCTACCACTTCTTCCGCACCGCGCCCGTGGGCCGGCACACGGTTCGCCTGTGCGTGGGGACGGCGTGCCACGTGCGGGGAGCGGAACGGATCCTCAAGGCGATCCACGAGGAGTTGGGAGTCGGCCTCGGCGAGACCTCGCCCGACGGCCTGTTCACCGTACAGGGCGTACGGTGCGTGGGGGCGTGTGGTCTGGCCCCGGTGATGCTGGTGGACGACGAGGTGTACGGAAGACTGGACGCCAAACGGACAAAACGGATTCTCCGCGAGACGAGGGCGGCCGAGGGATGATCGAGGACCTGGCCATGCACCTCGCCGACCTCGTGGAGAACTCGCTGCGGGCCGGGGCAAGGCACATCGAGATCGCGCTCACGCGGTGCGCGGATTGCCTTCGGATCGAGGTCTCCGACGATGGCGCGGGCATCCCCGCGCCGAACGTGGCGCGGATTGGCGACCCGTTCTTCTCCACAAAGCCGGGCGCCCGGATCGGTCTCGGGCTGCCTCTCCTCGTCCAGACGGCGGAAGAGACGGGCGGGGCGTGCTCCGTGGAATCGAGGCTCGCCTGCGGAACGCGGGTCACGGCGCACTTAGGCTGGGAGCACCCCGATCGGCCACCGCTGGGGGACCTCGTGGGAACCCTCGCCCCCCTCATCGCGACCAGCCCAGGGGTTGAGTTTTGCGTCGTGCTCGGCGATGATCGGGGGACGTGGCGGCTTTCTACGCGCGAGATCCGTGAGCGCATCGGGGAGATCCCGCTCCACCACCCCGAGGTGCTTTCTTTTTTGGAGGCGTCCCTCCGGGAAGGCATGGAAGCGACCGGGCTGAAGGAGGAGAGATGAAGCTCGACGAGCTGAAGAAGATCCGGGAACGGGCGGAGGCCGAACTGCGCCTGCGCAGCGGGGCGTCCCGGGTCAAGATCGTGGTCGGAATGGGCACCTCGGGCATCGCCGCCGGGGCCCGACAGGTGCTCAAGGCGACCCTGGACGAGGTCTCCCGGCGGAACCTCCGGGACGTGATCGTCACCCAGACCGGCGAAAAAGGCCTCGCCGCCCAAGAGCCGATCGTCGAGGTTCACGAGGCGACTCGGGTCACGGTCTACGGCGAAGTGGACGAAGCGATCGCCCGACGGATCGTGGCCGAGCACGCGGTGAACGGCCGCCCTCTCTCCGAGCACGTGGTGGAGGCACGGGAGGTGAAGGGTGATCAGCCTACGCATTGACGGGATGGCGGTCCAGGCCGAGCCGGGCCAGACGGTCCTTGACGCGGCAAAGGCAGCAGGGATCAGGATCCCAACCCTCTGCCACCTCGAGTCCCTGTCCCCGGTGGGGGCGTGCCGCCTGTGCATGGTGGAGATCCGGAACTGGAACGGGCGCCTTATCCCGGCCTGCGCGACCCCGGCCCAGGAAGGACTGGACGTGGTCGCCACCTCCGACAAGCTGACCTCACTCCGCCGGACCGTCCTCGAACTTCTGTTCGCCGAACGCAACCACATCTGCGCGTTCTGCGTATCCAGTAGCCATTGCGAGCTGCAGGACCTGGCCACGGAGCTGGGGATGGATCATGTCACGTTCCCGTATCGGTTCCCCGCCTTGCCGTTGGATGCAAGCCATCCCAAGTTCGGGCTCGACCACAGCCGGTGCGTCCTGTGCGGCCGCTGCGTGCGGGCCTGTTCCGAGGTGGAGGGAGCGTTCACGTGGGGGTTCGCCGGCCGGGGCATCGCCACGCTGGTCGAGGCCGATCTCGGCGACCCGTGGGGAGGCTCCACGACCTGCACCGGATGCGGAAAGTGTGTCCAAGCCTGCCCCACCGGGGCGCTGTTCGAGAAGGGCAAGGCCACCGCGGAACAGGAGAAGCGCCCCGCGCTCCTCGCGGAGGTAACGGAAAGGAGGCCCCGTGCCTAAGATCCGCCTCGCCTCGGTGTGGTTCTCCTGCTGCTCGGGGTGCCACATGTCGTTCTTGGACCTCGACGAGCGGCTGCTGGAGTTGGCGGCCAAGGCAGAGCTCGTCTACTCCCCGATCGTGGACATCAAGGAGTACCCCGACGATGTGGACGTGGTCCTCGTCGAGGGGGCAGTGGGGAACAGCGAGCACCGTCACCTCCTCGAGGAGATCCGGCGGAAGACGAGAATCCTGGTCGCGTTCGGGGATTGTGCGGTCACCGGGAACGTGCCCTCGCTCCGCAACCCGATCCCCCGGGAAGAGGTCCTCCGTGCGGTGTACGGAGACGGAGATGCCCCGGGGTTGGAAGAGGGCGACGTTCCCAAGCTCCTGCCCCAGGCGCTCCCGCTCCACGCCGTGGTCGTGGTGGACCGGTTCTTGCCGGGATGCCCGCCGCCGGCAGACCGGATCTGGAAGTTCCTCCAGGGGCTCCTCGCCGGGAAGCGACCCGAGCTCGTCGGCGCGGACCTGCGCTTCGGATGAAAGGGGGGACGGTGCGCGAGATCAAGGTGCCTGTGACGCGGGTCGAGGGCCACGGCCTGATCACGATCGAGCTCGATCGCGGCGGGAAGGTGGCGCGGGCGCGGTTCCACGTTACGGAGGGCCGCGGGTTCGAGCGGTTCTGCCAGGGCCGCACGGTGTGGGAGATGCCGGGGATCACCGCCCGGATCTGCGGGATCTGCCCCGTGTCCCACCTCCTGTGCTCGGCCAAGGCCGGCGACGCCATCCTCGCTGTGCGTCCGCCGCGCCCGGCGGACAAGCTGCGGCGGCTGATGAACCTCGGGCAGTACGTGCAATCCCATGCCCTGTCCTTCTTCTACCTCTCCTCCCCGGACCTCCTTCTCGGCTGGGACTCCGACCCCCAGGCCCGGAACGTGTTCGGCTTGGCCGAGGCGAACCCCCAGCTTGCGCTCGACGGGATTCGTCTCCGGGCGTACGGTCAGGAGATCATCGCTGCGCTCGGGGAGAGGAAGATCCACCCGGCGTGGGGCGTCCCGGGCGGGGTCCACTCGCCCCTCGCCGTAGAGGCCCGCGACCGCCTGGCCGTCAAGTTCCCAGAGGCGATGCGGATCGCCCAGGATGCGCTCTCCCTGTACGAGAACCAGATGGGAGGATGGGCCGATGAGGTCGCCGCGTTCGGGGACTTCCCCTCCCTGTTCATGTCCCTCGTCGCCGCGGATGGAACGTGGGAGCACCACGATGGCCAGATCCGGTTCGTGGACGCCGAGCGCCGGATCGTCGCCGACCACCTCGACCCGGCGCGCTACCCCGAGTACATCGCGGAAGCGGTGGAAGGCTGGTCGTACCTGAAGTTCCCGTACTTCCAGGACGCCGGGTACCCGGACGGGCTGTACCGGGTCGGGCCGCTCGCCCGTCTCAACTGCTGCGATCGAATCGGGTCTCCGCTCGCCGACGCGGCGCTCGCCAGGTTCCGGGCCACCGCGGCCGGGAAGGCGGTGACGAGTTCGTTCCATTACCACTACGCGCGGCTGATCGAGATCGTGGCGGCCCTGGAACGGATCGCGGCGTACCTCGATGACCCGGAGACCCTCTCCACGCGGGTGCGGGCCGAGGCCGGCGTGAACGAGCTCGAAGGGGTCGGCGTGCACGAGGCCCCGCGCGGGACTCTGTTCCATCACTACTGGGTGGACGAGGGCGGGGTTCTCACGCGCGCCAACCTGATCGTGTCCACCGGCCATAACAACCTCGCCATGAACCGCACCGTGGCCCAGATCGCCCACCGCTACCTCGACGGGAAGAAGATCCGCGAGGGCCTCCTCAACCGACTCGAGGGGGGGATCCGCGCCTACGACCCGTGCTTGTCCTGTTCCGTTCACGCCGTGGGCCGGATGCCGCTTAAGGTGGTCCTCCTCGGGCCGGGGGGCGAAGTGCTAGACGAGAGGGTGCGGGACGCATGATCCTCGTCATCGGTCTCGGGCACCCCCTGCGGCGGGACGACGGGGTCGGGCTGTGGGTGGCGAGCCGGCTCCAGAACACGAATGACCTCAAGGTGATGGGGATCCAGGACCTGACCCCGGAACTGATCCCCCAGGTGGCGGTGGCCGACCTCGTGATCTTTGTGGACGCCCGGGTCGGCGCCGGACCTGTACGCTGGGAGAGGATCCGATCCGGGGACCGCCCGGCCCTGACCCATGCCTTCACCCCGCGGGGCCTGCTGTCGTGGGCCGAGAACTTGTTCGGGCGGGCCCCCGAGGCGTGGCTGGTGACCGTCCCCGCGCGGGACCTGTCGCTGGGCGAAGGCTTGTCCCCGCGCACCCGTCGGGCGGCGGAGGCGCTCGTCGGCCGCCTGCGGGCGTACCTCGGCGGGAGGGACAGCGGATGAGGATTCAGGTCCTTGTCTGTTCCGGAACCGCCTGCCAGTCCTCGGGAAGCACCAAGGTGAAACGGGCGCTCCTCGAGGCGCTGGGGCAGCACAACCTCCGTGCCGAGGTCCAACTCGTGGAGACGGGGTGCATGGGCCCCTGTGAGCTGGGCCCGCTGCTCCTCGTGTACCCGGAGGGGACATTCTACGTCAGGGTGCGGCCGGAGGATGCCGCAGAGATCGTGAGCGAGCATTTCCTCAAGGGCCGCCCGGTGCGGCGGCTCCTGTGGACCGAGGGGGCCCCGCAACCTCAGGAGATCCCGTTTTTCGCCCGGCAGAAGAAGCTCGTCCTCCGCAACTGCGGCACGATTGACCCGGCGAAAATCGAGGAGTACATCGCCACGGACGGGTACCTGGCATTGGGCAAGGCCCTCACGGAGATGACGCCGGAAGTGGTCATCGCCGAGATGAAGCGGTCCGGCCTCCGCGGCCGGGGCGGGGCCGGATTCCCGACCGGAACGAAGTGGGATCTCGTGCGGGGCGCAGCCGGGGATGAGAAGTACGTGATCGGCAACGCCGACGAGGGCGATCCGGGCGCGTTCATGGACCGGGCGATCCTCGAGGGCGACCCCCACTCCGTGATAGAGGGGATGGCGATCGCCGCCTACGCCGTCGGGGCGAGCCGCGGCTACATCTACGTGCGCGCCGAGTACCCGCTCGCCATCCAGCGGCTCGAGGTTGCGCTCGCCCAGGCCCGCAAGCTGGGGGTCCTCGGATCGCGGATCTTCGAGACCGAGTTCTCGTTCGACATCGAGCTGCGGATGGGGGCCGGAGCGTTCGTGTGCGGGGAGGAGACGGCGCTGATCGCCTCGATCGAGGGGCTCCGGGGCGCGCCGCGGCCGCGGCCCCCCTACCCCGCTACCCACGGGCTATGGGGCAAACCGACGCTCATCAACAACGTCGAGACCTTCGCCGCCGTTCCCCGCATCGTCTTGGACGGAGCCGCGGCGTTCGCGGCGATTGGGACCGAGAAAAGCAAGGGGACAAAGGTGTTCGCCCTGGCCGGCAAGGTTCGGAACACGGGCCTCGTCGAGGTTCCGATGGGGATCACCCTCCGCGAGCTCGTGTTCGACATCGGCGGCGGGGTCCCCGCGGGGCGGGAGTTCAAGGCGGTTCAGATCGGCGGGCCGTCCGGGGGGTGCCTGCCGGCGTCTCTCCTCGACGTTCCCGTGGACTACGATTCGCTGTCCACGCACGGGGCGACGATGGGCTCGGGGGGGGTGATCGTCCTCGACGACGCGGCGTGCATGGTGAACGTGGCGCGGTTCTTCCTCGAGTTCACGGCGGATGAGTCGTGCGGCAAATGTGTCCCGTGTCGGGTGGGGCCGCAGATGATGCTCGGGATCCTGAATCGGATCGTCCAGGGCGACGGAACCGAGGAAGATCTGGCGCGCCTTTCCGAGATCGGGGAGATGGTGAAGAGCGCGTCCTTATGCGGGCTTGGCCAGACCGCGCCCAACCCCGTGCTCTCCACCTTGCGCTACTTCCCCGACGAGTATCGCGCCCACATCCGCGACCGGTCCTGTCCGGCCGGGGTGTGCCCGAACCTCGTATGCTACCGGGTGATCGCTGAGGCGTGTCGGGGGTGCGACGCCTGCCGCCGGGCCTGCCCGACCGGAGCGGCCCAGGGGGTCGCGGGGAAGACGCCGTACTGGATCGCGGACGATCTGTGCATCCGGTGCGGGGCCTGCTTCGACGCCTGTCCGTTCGATGCGGTGGCCAAACTGCCACGACACCAGGGGGAGGGATGACCAAGGACGCCATCGTCGCCCGTTACCCGCGCTCCCCGGAGGCCCTCCTCTCCCTCCTCCACGACCTCCAGCGGGCGAACCCCGGGAATCACCTGACCCCGGAAGACCTTGTGCTTGCCGCGTCCCACGTCGGGGTCCCCACATCGCTGGTCCACGACGCGGTGACCTTCTACTCGATGTTCAGCCTGGCCCCCCGCGGGCGACACATCGTCCGGTTGTGCGAGTCCCCGAACTGCCATCTCGCCGGGGCGTGGTCGGCCCTCGCAGAGCTGCGGCGGCGCCTCGGCGTGGACGTCGGCGGGACAACCCCGGACGGCGAGTTCACGCTCGAGTTGACGAGCTGTCTCGGGGCGTGCGGGGTCGCGCCGGTGATGATGGTGGACGACGAGGTCGTGGGGAACCTGACGCCGGACCGGGTGAGAGAGACGCTCGCGAGATACCGGGAGGGGCGATGAGGCTCGCGCGGGCCCACGTGCTGGTGGGCGTAGACGACGAGGCTCGCCGGGCGGGCGTGGACAAGGTGCTCACCGCCCTGCGCGACGCGATCGCCGACCTGGACCTCGGAAGTGAGATCCAAGTGGTCGAAACAGGCACCCTCGGCGTGGTCGGACACGGAGTGGTGCTGGCCGTACACCCCGATGGGATCTACTACGCCGGGGTCACAGCGGGCGATGCGCGGGTGATCGCGGAGGAGCACCTGTTGAAGGGGCGGCCGGTGGCGCGGCTGCGCCTGCCGACGACGGCCCCGGTGGCCCGCCCGGCGGACGTGCTCGGGCGCCAAACCCGGGTGGTGCTCGCCAACTGCGGCGTCATCAACCCGGAACGGATCGAGGAGTACATCGCCGTGGGGGGCTACGAAGCCCTCGGGAAGTCCGTCACCGAAATGTCCCCCGAGGACGTGCTCGATTCGATCAAGCGGTCCGGGCTCCGGGGTCGCGGCGGGGCCGGGTTCCCCACCGGGATCAAGTGGTCCGCGGTCCGCACCGCGCAGGATCCGGAACGCTACGTGATCTGCAACGCCGACGAGGGCGAGCCGGGCACGTTCAAGGATCGGTTGATCCTGGAGGGTGACCCCCACAAGCTCCTCGAGGGGATGGCCATCGCCGGCTACGCCGTGGGGGCACGCACCGGCATCGTCTACATCCGCGGGGAATACGGGCTCTCCATCGCCCGGACGGAACGGGCGATCGCCGAGGCCGAGGAGTACGGGCTCCTCGGGGAGAGGATCTTCGACAGCGATTTCGCGTTCCGGATCGAGGTTCGGCCCGGGGCCGGGGCCTACGTGTGCGGCGAGGAGACGGCGCTCATCGAGTCCCTGGAGGGGAAGCGCGGCTGGCCGCGGATCCGTCCGCCGTATCCGGTCAGCCACGGGTTCTGGGGCAAGCCCACGGTGGTGAACAACGTGGAAACCCTGGCCAACGTCCCGGACATCATCCGCCGGGGCGCGGCATGGTACCGCACGCTCGGCCCCCCGGGCTGCCCAGGGACGAAGGTGTACACGATCCTCGGCCACGTTCGGTACCCCGGCCTCGTCGAGGTCCTGATGGGGACCCCACTGCGGACGCTGGTGTACGAACTGGGGGGAGGACTCCTCCCCGGGCGGGCGCTGAAGGGCGTCCTCGTCGGCGGGGCCGCGGGGGCGTTTCTCCCTCCGCGCGAGCTCGATGTCCGGCTGGATTTCGACTCCTTGGCCGAGCGCGCCGCGGCCCTGGGATCGGGGGCCGTGCTCGTCATGGACGAGTCGGCGTGCATCGTGGACATGCTGGGGAGCGTGCTGCGGTTCTTCCACCACGAGGCGTGCGGACAGTGCGCCCCCTGCCGCAGCGGGACCGATGTCCTGGTCCGGCTCGTTTCCGGACTCCAGATCGGAGCGGCGGACGATCGGGTGTTCGCGCACATGATCGAGATCGTGGACGCGATGCGGGCCGCCTCCCTGTGCCCTCTGGGGCAGTCGGTGGCGCTCCCCGTGCGCACGGCCCTCGCCGGGTTCAGGGACGAGTTCGAATCCCATCGTGCCGGGGTTCCCTGTCCACGCTGCCGGGCGACGGCCCAGGCCCGCGGCATGGCATGAGGCGCCGATGAAACTGACGTTCGCCGGCGCGGCAGGTACGGTGACCGGGTCCTGCT
This sequence comes from uncultured Thermotogaceae bacterium, assembly GCA_964435345.1. Taxonomy (GTDB): domain Bacteria; phylum Bipolaricaulota; class Bipolaricaulia; order Bipolaricaulales; family Bipolaricaulaceae; genus Bipolaricaulis. Next base: position 3,377 of record CAYSZC010000011.1, on the reverse strand, counting down.
TCCACCTCGAGGCCGGGGGGCAGCGGATCCTCGTGGATTGCGGGATGTTCCAGGGCCTGCCGGAGATGGAAACCCGCAACCTCGCCCCGTTCCCATTCGACCCCCAGGAGGTGGACTGGATCCTCCTCACCCATGGCCACCTCGACCATCTGGGCCTCATCCCGCGCCTGACGCGGGAGGGGTTCCGCGGGCGGGGAGTGTGCACCGTGCCCACCCGGGACATCGCCCAGGTCATGCTCATGGACGCCGCCAAGATCCAGGAGGAGGACGCGGAGAATGGCCTGTACTCTGCGGCGGACGCCCTGGGCGCCCTGGATCGGTTCGACCTTGAGGTCGAGTACGGGGAGGAGATCGAGCTCGGGCCAGGGGTGCGGGCGACCTTCCACGACGCCGGGCACATCCTGGGGGCGGCGTTCGTGGAGGTCCAGGCCGAAGGGAAGACGATCGTCTTCTCGGGCGACCTCGGCAACCGGGGCAAACCCCTCGTCGAGGACCCCGCCTACCCGCCCCAGGCCGACGTCGTGGTGTTGGAATCCACCTACGGCGACCGGGAGCACCCCCCGCTCGAAGAGTCGGTCGAGGAGCTGCGGACGGCGATCGTGGATACCCTCGCCGCGGGCGGGAACGTCGTGATCCCCTCGTTCGCCCTCGAGCGCACCCAGGAGGTCCTGTACATCCTGTTCCAGCTGTGGCGAGAGCACAAGATCCCGGCCTGTCCGATCTACCTCGATTCCCCGCTCGCCACCCATGCCACGCGGATCTTCGAGCGGTACACGGAGCGGTTCCCGGCCCCGGCGCGCCGGCTGTTCCGAAAGAGGGAAGACCCGTTCGACTTCGAACTCCTCGAGTACACCCTCACCCGGCAAGCCTCGAAGAAGATCGGAGAGAGATCGGGGGCGATCATCATTGCTGGATCGGGAATGTGCACAGGAGGCAGGGTTCTCTACCATCTTCGCGATAATCTCCCCCGCCCCGAGTCGGCCTTGGTGTTCGTCGGATACCAGGCTGTGGGGACCCTGGGACGGGAGCTCGAGGACGGGGCATCCCGGGTCGAGGTGTTGGGCTCGATCGTCCCGGTGCGGGCCGCAATCCGCAAGATCGAGGGCATCTCCGCCCATGCCGACCTCCCGATCCTCACGGACTGGGCGTTGCACGCCGATCCGGACGAGGTGTTCCTCGTGCACGGGGAACCCCCGGCGTTCGAGTCTCTGGCCGACCGGCTGGCAACCCACGGCTGTCGAGCGCGCATCGCGACCTGGCACGAGACGGTCACGTTATGAAGATCGCCGTCCTGGGGACCTTGAGCGTGGCCCTCGTGGCCGAGGTGGACCGTCTCCCCCGCCCGGGCGAAACCGTGCCCAGCCGTGGCCCGGCCCGCCAACCGGGGGGGAAGGGCACGCTCCAAGCGATCGCCGCGGCCCGCCTCGGGGCCGAGGTGACCCTGTACGGACGGGTCGGTACGGACCCATTCGGCGACGAAATCCTCGCCGCGGTCAGCGCCGTCGGAGTCACCACCTCGCGGGTGGAGCGTTTGCCCGGCGAGCCAACCGGGACTTCCCTCATCCTGGCCGCCGACAGGCAGGCCCTGGCCGCTCATGCTCCCGGGGCGAACGGCAAGGTGGACGAGGCATACATCGCGCGGTCCCTCCCCCAGATCCAGGGCGCCGACGCGGTGCTCCTCGACCTCGGGCTGCCCATTTCTGCCGTGTTGGCCCTTCTCCAGGGCCTGCCCCCAACGCGCCCAGTCGTGGTTCTCAGCCCGATCGCGGCCCACAATCTTTCGCGCCTGCCCTGGGAGAGGGTGGACTTCCTCGTCGGGAACCGGGAGGAGTTCGCCGCCCGAACCGGATGGACGGCGGGCGGGCCCGAGGAAGCGGCGCGGGCCGGCCAGGCCCTCCTCGGCCTGGGGGTGCGGAACCTCGTGATCACCGCCGGCCCGGACGGGGCGTATCTCGTGGAGAAGGCCGGTGCGACCCGGTTCCCGGCCCATGCCGTTCCGGTGATGGACCCGGCCGGGGGGGGAGATGCGTTCAGCGCGGCGCTCGCCGTGAAGCTCGCCGCCGGGCGGGGGCCGTACGAGGCGGTGGGGTTCGCAAGCGCAGTGGCCGCGCTCACCGTCACGAAGAAAGGAGCGGTCCCCGCGCTCCCCACGGCGGCCGAGGTCCAGGCGTTCCTCTCCCGCTACGGATCCATCGCTGCGGGTTGACGCCACGGTGGGGTCCCGCTATAGTCCAGCCCATGATGGGGACGATGACGATCCAGGCAAGGCTGGTATTCCGTAGTCTTTCCCCGTTGGGCCCCGCCAATGCCCCGGCCGGGGCATAATTCCATTCCTTAATCCAGCGCGGTTCGGACTCAGGCTGAACGGTTGATCCACGGCTATGCCGTGGCGTCTGGCGTTTGCCCAAGGGGGCGCGATGAGCGATGTACGGCAAGTTGCGGTTCTCAAGATCACGAGCGAGGTGTTGGGATCGGCGCGGCGGTTTTTGACCGGGGAGGGGTTCGTCGAGCTCCTGCCGGTGATCCTGGCCCCGGTGACCGATCCGTTGCGCCACGCCACCGACCGAGCGGTGATCGCCGCCTATGGCCAGGATTGGCACCTCACCCGGAGCATGATCTTCCACAAGCAAGCTGCGGTGCGGGTCTGGCCCAAGATTTTTGCGTTTTCACCCAACGTGCGGCTGGAACCCGTGGAGCGGGCCGGCGCTGGCCGACACCTGTTCGAGTTCGTCCAGCTCGACCTCGAAGTTCGCGGGGCGGATCGAGAAGAGGCGATGAACCTCGGTGAGCGCCTGGTGGTCCACGTGGGGGACCACGTGCGCCAGCGGTGCGGAGAGGAGCTGGCTGCGCTAGGACGTTGCTTGCCCGAGCTCCGGGGCCCATTCCCCCGGGTCACCCACGCCGAGGCAGCGGCCCGCTACGGCGCCGACTTCGAGGAGCGGTTGAGCGCGGAGAGCGCGGCGCCGGTGTGGGTGGTGGACTTCCCGGCGGAGGCGCGGGAGTTCTACGACCGGGAGGACCCGTCCCGACCCGGGGTCCTTCTTGACATGGACCTCCTCTACCCGGAGGGGTTTGGGGAAGCCCTGTCCGGCGGCGAGCGCGAACACGAGCCGGATCGGATCGTCAAGCGGATTGCGGCCCAGGGGCTGGATCCGATGGCGTATACGTCGCTTCTGTCGTTGGCCGAGGAGGGGCTTCCGCCGTCGGCAGGCTTCGGTATCGGGGTGGAGCGGTTGGTCCGTTTCCTGGGCGGGCTCCGCCACGTTGGGGAGACGCGGCTGTTCCCCCGCGTACCGGGGGTGCGCGCTCAGATGTGATGGTCGCCGGTGGGGGCCGGGCTCGACTTCGGGAACATGCCTAGAACCAGTTTCAAAACG
>CAYSZC010000010.1:4816-18124 GCA_964435345.1 uncultured Thermotogaceae bacterium | reverse complement strand
TCCCACGCCGGGGAGGGGAGAGGCTCTGACAAGCTGGCCACGGGTAGAACGCGCATCACGTCGCGCTTCAGGCTCCTAGCCGAGCCACATCGGGTCGGGATTCACCTTGAGCCACGCGGGGAGATCCGGGAGGGCTTCCGCTAGGGAATCCACCACGTCCGCTTCCCCGCGCACGAGGAGCTGGGCGCGGGCTACGCCTCGCCGGGGGAATAGGCGGGCCGGGCCGAGGACCTCGAACCCCTGGCCGGCAAGCTCCCCCGCAAGCTTCCCCGCCTTCTCCTCGGCCCGACGGCCCTCTGCCACGAGCCGCACCAGCCGCACGAATGGGGGATAGCGCAGGCTCTCCCGATACCGCAGTTCTTCTTGGTAGAATCGGGCGTAGTCTTCGCTCAGGGCGTAGCGGATCGCGTAGTAGTCGGCGTGGTCGGATTGCACGATCACCTCGCCCGGGCGCTCTCCCCGCCCGGCCCGGCCCGCCGCCGAGGCGATCAGTTGGTAGGTGCGCTCCCCGGCGCGAAAATCGGGGATGGACAGCAACTGGTCGGCGTTCACGACTCCCACCAGGGTGATGTTCGGGAAGTCCAGGCCCTTGCCCACCATCTGCGACCCCACGAGGATGTGGACCTCGCCCCGGGCGAGGGCGGACAGGATCTTGTCGCGGTCCCGTGCCGTGTCCGCATCTAGCCTGGCCACGGTGGCAGAGGGAAAAAGCTGCCTCGCTTCGTGTTCGACCCGCTCTGTGCCCACGCCGAACAGGTGAAACCGGGTCTCCCCGCAGCTCGGGCACGTCGGGTCGCGCCGGGTGCTCCCGCAGGCGTGGCAGCGGAACGTGCGATCGGCGAGGTGGAACACGAGGGGGATCTCGCAGCTCGGGCAGCGGAGGATGGCCCGACACCGGCAGACCGCCCCGGTGAAGAACCCCAGGCGGTTGATGAACAGCAGGACTTGTCCTCCCTGAGTGAGGTGCCGCGTGATGGCCTCCCTTAGGGCTGGGCCGATCACGTCATCTCCCCGTGGGGCGACCCGCACTGTGGGCGGGGCGCCGGCGACCCGCTCCCGGAGACGGAGAAGCGTCAACTCGCCCCGTTCGGCGCGGAAGTAGCTCTCCACCGCGGGTGCCGCGCCGCCGAGCACCACGGCTGTCCCCTCCTGCCTCGCCCGGAGTGCGGCCACCGCCCGCGCGTGGTAGTACGGCGCCATCTCCTCTTGCTTGTATGCCGGTTCGCCTTCTTCATCGAGGGCCACGAGGCCGAGGGCCGCCATCGGGAGGAACACGGCGGACCTCGTGCCCACGGCGCAGCGGATGTCCCCCCGCATCGCGCCCTGCCACACGCGCCAGCGGTCCCCGGGCGGGAGCTCGCTGAAGTAGGTCTCCGGCAGGTCTCCGAGGACTCTCCCGGCCCGCGCCCACAGTTGGGGGAGGAGCGAGATCTCGGGCGCGAGAAGCAGCGCTGCCTTGCCCTGCCCGACCGCTTCGACAACGGATCGCAGGTAGACCTCGGTCTTTCCCGATCCGGCGGGCCCGAACAGGAGATACCTGCCACCTGTGCCGATCCCCGCCCGAATCGCCTCCACCGCTGCCTTCTGGTCCGGATTCAGCGCGAACTCCTTCCGCTCTTCGCGGTAGGAGAAGGGGAGGCGCCGCGCCCGCAGAACCCCCTTGCGAAGGAGGAGGCCTACAGCGCGCGTTCCGCCTGGGAGGCGCCGCAGGTCCTCGATCCGGGTCGTTCCGGCGGTGACTGCGGCGAGGATTTGGGCCTGGGCCGGGGCGCGGCGGGCGGTCTCCGCGGTGGCTTGCCGGGCCGCGTCGGGCACGGCCAGCTCCACTTCGCGGGTCCGGGCACGGCTGGGTCGGGGGACGAGCCGGGCCAGGGCCAGGCCATGCCCGACGAACGAGCCGTGGGCGAGCTGGCCAATTAGCTCGATCGTCGAGGCGGGGAGGGACGGGCCGGAAGAGGCCTCGATCGGGAGAAGCCGACCCGAGAAACCGGGCTCGTCTACGAGGGCGATCACGATCCCCCACAGGTGGTGTGTGCCGAGGGGAACCCTCACGCGGTCCCCAACCGCCACGGGGAGATCGGGAGGGACCGCATAGTCGAACGGGGCGGCCCGGGGGATGGGGAGGGCCACCCGGGCGATCACGTCGTGCCCTCCCGCTGGGCCAGGTACTGGACCACGCCGCGCACGGACATCGCGAGATCGCCCCGGGCGAGATCAGTCGGCAGTCCCTCCCGTGCCGCTTCGCCGAGGACCCGCGCCACGAGTTCGTCCTCGTCGGCGGCGCCCGCCCGGAGCCGGGCCACGCGCTCTACCCAGGACCGAAGGAGCCCCGCGTACTGGGCAAGGAGATCGGGGGATCCGGTCCCGAAATGGGTGTACAGGAGCTTCTCGGGGCGAAGAGCGACCAGACGGCCGAGGGTCGCTAGCGATAGGTCGAGATCGAAGCTCGGGGGGGCCGTGGACGGCAGGAGTTTTCCGCTCAGGTAAAGCCCAGTCGCGTCCCCCGTGAAGAGGAGCCGGTCCCCCTCCGCGAAGTAGCACAGGTGATGGGGGGCGTGTCCGGGGGAGTCCACGGCTTGGATGCGGGACCCGCCCGCCGCGAACAGCTCGCCGTCGTAGGCCACGTGCAACCGGTCCGCGGGGATGGGGGACATCGTCCCGTAGAGGGGGAACCTGTCCCGAACCGCTGCCTGAACCGAGGCCAGGAGCCGCGACGGTTCCAGCAGGTGTCGGGCGCCCCTCTCGTGCACCACGGCCTTCGCTGCGGGCAGTTCTTGCAGGAGCCCGCCGGCTCCACCGGCGTGGTCGAGGTGGATGTGGGTCAGGAAAATCCACGCCACGTCCTCGCGGGGGATCGCCAATTGAGCGAGCGCGCCGAGAACCCGCTCCCGGGCAAGCGACGTCCCCGATTCCACGATCGCCGCTCGCTTTCCCCTCAAAATGTAGATCGCACCCTGCCCGGGGGCCCCGAACTGACCCGTGTCGAGGAGCCATACGTCAGGATGGACCTCGAACAGGGACGCTACGTTCGGCCTCACAGGAACCAACCGGTGGCAATCCCCAGCCACAGGAAGGCGCTCGCCACGAGGCACGACAGCGCGGTGACCGGGATCCCGTCCCGGAGCCACGCCTTGGCGGACAGGGGTTGGCCCGCGCGCTCGGCGATGGTCAGCACAACCATGTTCGACGCGGAACCGAGGGGGGTCCCATTCGCCCCCAGACCGACCCCCAGCGCGAGGGCCCACCACAACGGCGCCAGGGGGATCCCGGTCCCGGCGAGACCCCGCACGAGGGCGACGAGGGTCACCGTGGCCGGGATCGAGCTTAACGCCCAACTGAGGGCGGCCCCGACCCAGAGGAGGATCAGCGCGAGAAGCACCGTGGAGCCCCCGGCGAGGTCAACGGTCCACCGGCCGACCGCGCCGAGGGCACCGCTCGCATCGAGACCCCCGGTGATCACGAGGAGCGCGGTGAGGAAAATGAGGAGGTCCCACTCCACGCCGTGCAGGAACGACTCCACGTTCGGCCGGAGGATCAGCGCACTGAGGCCCGCCCCGATCAGGGCGATCACGCCCGGGGTGAGGCCGAGCGCGTGATGGGCAGCGAACAGGGTGAACACGAGTCCGAGCACGGCCACGAGTTTCCACATCGCCTGGGGGTGGGACAGTGCCCGGCGTTCGTCCATCGCCATCACCGCTTCCACGTTGTGTACGTTCGACGTGGCCGTGCGCCGGAACCGAACGAGCAGGAACGCCATCGCGCAGCCGAAGACCACCAGCGCCACGGGCAGGGTGCGAAGGAGGAACGCGTTGAACGAGAAACCGGCCGCCGACCCGATGAGGATGTTCGGCGGGGAGCCGACGAGCGTGGCCACGCCCCCGATGTTCGCGGCCATCGCTTCCATGATGAGGAGGGGTTTCGCCGGGAGGGCGAGCACCTCGGCCACGGATAGCGTGACCGGGACCACGGCGAGGAGCGTGGTCACGCTGTCGAGGAACATCGCGGCCACTGCCGTGCACACGCCGAACGAGATGAACAAGACGGTCGGGTCTCCCCGAGCGAGCTTCGCGGCGCGGATCGCGATGTACTGAAAGAACCCGGTCTCCCGAAGGAGGCCAACCACCACCATCATCCCGAACAGGAGCCACAGCGTGTCGGCATCAATGCTCGCCACCGCCGCCCGGGCGGGGAAGAACCCCAGGGCGATCCCGGCCACAACCATCGCGACCGCGCCGATGAGCGCCGCTACCGTGCGGTGGAGATACCCTGAGACGATGAGGGCGTACGTGGCGGCGAAGATCGCGAGGGCAGCGGTGAGGGCGGGCCATCCCATGGCCGGTCACCCCTCCGGTCGCGGGTGCCGCGCCTGGAGGAACGCCTCGGCCCGGAGCAGGGCCTCCCGTTGTTCGGAGTAGGTCAGCCGGGCGAGGGCTGCCGGCACGGGTAGCCATTCCAGGGCTTCCACCTCTTCTCCGCCCGGCGTTCCGGCCTCGTCGGTCGCGGCGAGGAATAAAGCGACCTCCTTGTTCACGACCCTCCGGGCGCGGATGAACCGGTAGGAAACGCGCTCTGTGAAATCGGGTTGCAGTTGGGGGCGGGTGATCCCGACCTCCTCCGCCACTTCCCGCAACGCCGCCGTCATCTCGTCCTCGCCCGGTTCGAGGCGCCCCTTGGGGAAACCCCAGTGCCCGCCGATCTTGCTCTTGATGACCAGATACTCACGGTGATGGGTGTGGTTGCGGAACAGGATCATCCCGGACGCGCGTTCGTCCGGCATGGGGTCACACAATCTCCAGTTCTCGGTTGTTTGCGTCGTAGGCCTTGGCCGAGAGACCGAGACACCGTAGCTCATGCCACAGCACCCGGAACGACTCGGGGAGGCCTGGCTTGGGGAAGTCCTCCCCGCGGAGGATGGACTTGTACAGCTGAACCCGACCCTTCACGTCATCGGACTTCAGGGTCAGCATCTCCTGGAGGAGCGAAGACGCGCCGTACGCCTCGAGGCCCCACACCTCCATCTCCCCCAGGCGTTGGCCGCCGAACTGGGCCTTGCCCCCCAGGGGCTGCTGGGTGATGAGGGCGTATGGCCCTGTAGACCGGGCGTGGATCTTCTCGGCCGCGATGTGTTCGAGCTTGAGGAGGTAGAGCACGCCCACCGTGACCGGCGACTGGAACGGCTCTCCGGTGCGACCGTCGCGCAGGATCACCTTCCCGTCCAGGCGGCTTCCGTCGGCAAGGCCGTGCTCGACCAACGCCTGGGTCAGGTCCTGGAGGATCTCCTGTTCTCGTGCCCCATCGAACACGGGGGAGGCGGCCGTCTCCCCGCGCAGGGCGGCGAGCCAGCCTAGATTCGCCTCGAACACCTGGCCGAGGTTCATCCGGGACGGTACCCCGAGGGGGTTCAGCACCACGTCGAGGGGGGTCCCATCCGGGAGGTACGGCATGTCCTCGTCGGGGAGGACGACAGAGATCACGCCCTTGTTCCCGTGCCGACCGGCGAGCTTGTCCCCAACCGAGATCCGCCGCCGCTGGGCCACGTACACCTTCACCAGCTCGTTGATCCCGGCCTCGAGCTCGTCCCCGGCCGCGCGCGACATGCGTTTGACCCGGATCACGGTGGCCGTCCCGGAGAGGGGGGGCATCCGCAGCGACGTGTTCTTGAAGTTGCGCATCCGCTCCCCGAAGATGGAACGGAAGATCCTCTCCTCCGGGGTCGGTTCGGCCTCGCCGCGCGGGGTGATCTTCCCCACGAGCACGTCTCCGGTTCGAACCTCGGTCCCTGCCCTCACGATTCCGTGCTCGTCCAGGTTTCGGAGTGCCTCTCGGGAGGTGTTGGGGATGTCGGCGGTGACCTCCTCCGGGCCAAGCTTCGTCTCCTCGGCGCGGACCTCGAACTCCTGGATGTGGATCGAGTCGAGGCGGTTCTCCCGCACCAACCTCTCGGAGATGACGATCGCGTCCTCGTAGTTGTACCCCTCGAACGGGAGAAATCCTACGAGGAGGTTCGTGCCGAGGGCCAGTTCCCCGTTCGCGGAAGACTGGGAGTCGGCGAGCACGTCGCCGCGCTTTACCTTGTCGCCGGTCCGCACGGCGGGGTACTGGTGGAGGATCGTGTCTTGGTTCGAGCGCTCGTAGTTGAGGAGGCGGTAGGTCCGGGTCTCGCGCTTCCCCTTGACCTCGATCCGTTGCGCATCGGCATAGGTCACGGTTCCGTCCTCAACGCACAGGAGCGTGGCCCCCGAGTCGCGGGCCGTCTTGCCCTCCAGCCCGGTCCCCACCCGGGGGCTCTCTGGGCGAAGGACCGGCACGGCCTGCCGTTGCATGTTCGCGCCCATCAGAGCCCGGTTAGCGTCGTCGTGCTCGAGGAACGGAATCAGCGCGGCGGAAATGCCGACGATGATGTCCGGAGAGATCTCGATGAAATCCACCTCATCCGGCGGGACGAAGTGGACCTCTTCGTTTCCTGTCCTAACCTGAACACGCTCCTCGCCGATCCGCCCATCCTTGCCAATGGCGATCGTGGCCGGGGCGATCTTGTACCGCCGCTCGTCGTCGGCCATCAGGTACTGGATGTCTCCCGTGGCCCGACCGTTCTTCACCACCACGTACGGGGCCTCCAAAAAGCCGTACTCGTTGACCCGGGTGTGGAGGGCCATCGAGGTGATGAGGCCGATGTTCTGGCCCTCGGGAGTCTCGATGGGGCAAATTCGGGCGTAGTGCGAGGCGTGCACGTCGCGGATCTCGATCTTGGCTCGCCGGGCGGTCAGGCTGCCCAGGGCCGAGAGGCGTCGCTTGTGGGTGAGCTCGGAGAGAGGGTTCGTCTGTTCCAGGAACTGGGAGAGCCGGCCGGTGTAGAACAGGTAGTTCAGCGAAGCTTGGATCGTCCGTGCCGAGACGATCCTCCGGAGCGCGTCCTTGTCCTCGGGGTCGTAGTGGGAGAGCTTGTCCTGGGCAATCCGGGCCATCCGGGTCAGACCTTCGCGCAGGGACATCTGGGCCTGCTCTCCCGGGAGGCGGACCCGCTTGTTCGCGAGATGGTCCGTCTCATCCACGAGCGATGGGTCATCCGGCGTGCGCAGGAGGAGCGTGAGCGCGGCAAACAGGTCCTGCGGGGTGAGGCACGTTTTCTCTCCCTTCAGGTCGAGTTTCCGGTTGACCTTGAACCGGCCCACCATGGTCAACCGGTACGAGTCCTCGTTGAAGTACAAGTTCTGCAGGTATTCGACCGCTTGGTGGGAGGTGACCCGTTCCCCGGACCGGAACCGGAGATAGATGTAGCGGGCCGCCTCCTCCGGGGTCGTGATCCTCTTCTCGTGTTCCTCCTCCAGGGACTTGGCGATTGCCGGATGCACGAGACGCACCTTGGACCGGCCGAGCCGGCTCAAGGCGGTGGCGCGTTCTGGGGACAGCTCCTCGCCGATTTTCCACTCGGCGTCGCCGGCGGCCACGGCTTCGGCGAGGGTGGCTCGCTTCCACAGGGCCAAATAGTCCGGGAGGTCCTCCACCGGCACGGTCAAGGCGTACGAGGTGAGAATGTCCTGGTCGGTCAGGTTCAGGGCCCGGAGCAGGGTCGTCGCCGGCACCTTGCCCCGCCGGTCCAGGTTCGCCCGGAGCGTCCAGCGCTTCGTGTCCAGATCAAGCTCCAACCACGCGCCCAACTCGGGGAGGAAATGGGCCCGGTACAGGTGCGGTTCCTCCTGCGTGATGTACACCCCGGGAGAGCGGACGAGCTCGTTCACGAGGACGTTCTCCGTTCCGTTGATGGTGAACGTTCCCCGCGACGTCATGAGCGGGATCTCCGCGAGGTACAGCTCGGCTTCCTGGCGAAGGCGGCCGTCCTCCCACAGGCGGCCGGTGGCCTTGATCGGTACGGCGTAGGTCAGATCCTTGTCCCGGCATTCCCACTCGTCATGGCGGGGCTCCCCGAGGTAGGGATCCACGAGCTCTATGTACAGGTTGTCCCGACCTGGAGCGCGAATCGGGCTCACCGCGGCGAAGGCGGCGGGCATGCCCTGGCGCAGGAACTGTTCGTAAGACGTAACCTGATCGGAGATCAGGGCCGGGGGTTCTGCCCACCGCCGGGCTCGTCCGTATCCGTGTCGTGTCGCCATAGAGATGACCTAGAGATGCCTCCTGGGTTGCCTAGCGCAGCTCAACTTCGGCGCCCGAGGCGACGAGCTTCTTCTGGATATCCTCGGCCTCTTCCGGGCTCACGCCGGCCTTCACCACCGCCGGGAGCTTGTCCACAAGGTCCTTGCACTCCTTGAGACCCTTCCCGGTGATGTCCTTCACGACCTTGATGAGCTGGATCTTCTGTTGTCCGGCGTTGGTGAGGACGACATCCATCGTGGTCTTGGCCTGAGCTGCCGCCCCGGCGTCCGGGGCAGCCGTGGCCACGGCCACCGGGGCCGCGACTTGGGCCGACACCCCAAACCGATCCTCGATCGCCGACACGAGCTCGGCGAGGTCCTTCACCGACATCTCTTCGATCGCTTGGAGAAACGCTTCTTTCGTCATCGGTTATCCCTCCGCTTCTTTCTTCTTCTGTACTTCCGAGAGCGCGACCGCGAGCTTGCGCATGACCCCGGACAGGGTGACCGCGAGCCCCCGGATCGGGCCGGCGAGAGCCCCGGCCAAACGCCCGATGAGCTCCTCCCGCGTGGGAAGGGTCGCGTACCAGTTAGCCTCTGTTGCCGAAACCGCCAGGCCGTCGAACACCCCGGCCTTCACCTTGAGCTGGGGATAGCGTCGGGCGCACTCCCGAGCCACCCGGAACGGAACCGCGGGGTCCCCTTCCCCGAGGAGGAGCGCGTTCAGTCCGGTGAGGGTCTCGGGGAATCCGCGAACCCCTGCCTCTCTGGCCGCGATCTGGGTCAGGGTGTTCTTGACCACGCGCAGCTCGACGCCCTGCTTGCGGATGAATCGCCGCAGCGCCGTAATGTCCGGGCCCGAGAGCCCGCGGTAGTCGAGGAGCACCACGGCCTGGGCCCGGGACAGCCTGTCCCGGAGGTCCGCCACCATGGTTACCTTTTCCTGTCGCGGCATGTTCTCCTCACCCCTTCTTCTGTGTGGCGGAGATGAGATCCGCTTCGTCCACCCGAATCCCCGGCCCCATCGTCGAGGAGATGGAGACCCGCTGGATGTACCGTCCCCGCACGCCCTCGGGCTTGCGCTCGATGACGGCCCGGGCGAGGGCGACCAGGTTCTCCTCGATTTTCTCCGCCTCGAAGCTGGCCTTGCCGAAGATGGCATGAACCATCCCGTATCGGTCCGCGCGGAACTCGATCATCCCGCCCTTGAGGTCCCGGACTACGGCCGCTACGTCCATCGTCACGGTGTTCGTCTTGGGGGAGGGCATCAGTCCTCGTGGGCCCAGGATCTTCCCCAGCTTCCCCACCACCGGCATCATGTCCGGGGTCGCCACCACCCGCTCGAACTCCAGCCACCCGTCCTTCTGGATCTTCTCCGCCAGGTCTTCGCCGCCCGCGTAGTCCGCTCCCGCCGCCTCGGCCTCGCGGACCTTCTCTCCCCGGGCGAACACGAGGACCCGCACCGCTTTGCCCGTCCCGTGGGGGAGCGGGCAGGTCCCCCGTACCTGGTGCTGAGCCGGGTTGATCCCGAGTTTGAACACCGCGTCGGCAGTCTCCGGGAACTTGGCGGTGCTCGTCCGCTTCAGGAGTTCGATCGCCTCGCGCACCGGATAGACCTTCTCCCGTTCGAGGAGGCCGACCTTCTCGTTGTAGCTGCGGCTGCGCTTCATTGGACCACCTCAAGCCCCATGTTCTCCGCCGTGCCCACCACCATGAGGATCGCTGCGTCCAGGTCCTCCGTGTTGAGGTCGGGCAGCTTTCGCTCTGCGATCCGGCGAACCTGCTCCCGGTTCACCCGTCCCACCCTGAGCCGCTTCGCTGTCGGGGAGCCCTTGTCCACCCCGGCTGCCTTCTTGAGGAGCACCGCCACCGGCGGCTGCTTCAACGTGAACTCAAACGACCGGTCCTGGAACACCGCGATCTCTACGGGGATGATGAGGCCAGGCTCCTCGGCCTTCGTCGCCTCGTTGAACTTCTTGCAGAAGTCCATGATGTTGACCTTGTGTTCCCCCAACGCCGGACCCACGGGCGGGGCGGGGTTGGCCTGCCCGGCCGGAATCTGGAGCTTGATCTTAGCAACTTGTTGTTTCGCCACCGTCGTCTCCTTACACCTTCTCGATCCCGTCGAACGCAATCCGGACCGGCGTTTCCCGGCCGAAGATCTTCACCATGACCACCGCTTCTTCGGCCTCCTTGTCAATCTCGCGGACCTCCCCGGTGAAGTCGGCGAACGGCCCTTCCACGATCTGGATCACCTCGCCGACCTCGAACTCCAGCTCGACCTTGGGGGCCTTGGCCTCGGCCTGCGGGGTCTCCACGAGCCCGGCCTTGCGCTGCACGAACTGGATCTCCAGGCCCTCGATCGGGACGGGGCGGGTCTTGCTACCGACGAACCGGGCCGATCGCTCCAGCCCGCGGATGAGCTCGATCATTTCCTCCTCGTCGAGCCCCATCTTCGTGAACACATACCCGGGGATCAGGCGCCGCTTCTCGATCCGTTGGACGGAGATCTCGCGCTTGTCCTTGTATTCCTTGACCTTGACGAGGCCCGTGGCGCGGGCGTAGATCTTGTGCTCCCGTTCCAGTTCTGCACCTTCTTCGAAGGTGGCTCCGACGCGGATCCGCGGATGGAGGTACGCCTCGGGGACGATCCGGGTTTCCTCCGTGTCGTCCTCGTAGCGCAGGGTGAGGCGTTTGACCCGCTCGCGGGCCACGATCTGCCCCCGCCCGTCGGCCACGTACCGCTCGTCGGAGTCCACGGTGAGGGGGAGGCCCGACCGGGTTCGCTCCCCGATCCGGATGTCCCGGCGCAGTCCCTTCTCCTGGGGGATCAGGTACTCTATTTCAGCATGGGTCTGGGTTTCGATCACGACTCGCCACAGGGACTCGACCGCCGTCACCTCGGCCGGGCGGGGAAGGTGTTGGGGGGGACGACGTGCGATGAGGTCGCCGCGCTGAATGCGCTCGTTGGTGGCCGCCATCAAGTCATAGTCGTACGGGACCCGGTACTCGCTGGCCCGCCCTCGCGTGGAACGGGAGGTGACCACCTCCTCCACCGGGACGAAGAAGTACTCCGCTTCCTCGCTGGCGTGGAGGGGTTCAAACTGCCTTTCCCACCCCAAATGGCGGACGCGCTCCTCGAGCTGGCGCTTGAGGCGCAACTCCGAACCCGCATACGTCTGGATGGCGTACCAACGTTTCCGCTGCATCGTAGATTCCCTAGCGGAGGAGGAACCGGAGGATCTGTTGGAGGATGATGTCCACGAGGCCGAGGTAGATCCCCAACACCACCGCGAGGAGGATGATGAGCACGGTCAGGCTCACCACCTCCTTCCGGGACGGCCAGCTCACCCGGCCGATCTCGGATCGCACGGATGTCACGTAGTTTCGGACCCTCGTCAGTGCGTTCATCCTCTCCCCTCGCTGGCAGGCCCGGGAGGACTTGAACCCCCAGCCTGCGGATTTGGAGTCCGCCGCTCTGCCACTTGAGCTACGGGCCTCGAACCCCGCGCGCACGTTGGCGTCGCGGGGATACCGCTCTCCCTCCCGACGATCGGGGGGCTACGCTTCCTTATGCTCGGTGCGCTTCGTGCACCAGCGGCAGTACTTCTTCAAGGCGAGCTTCTGCCGCGTGTTGTTCCGGTTGCGCCGGGTATGGTAGTTATGCCGGCTACAAGCGGAACACGCCAACGTCACGAGCTGGATCGTATCCTTTTTCGCCATCTTACTTCAGGATCTTGCCCACCACGCCGGCGCCGACGGTGCGGCCCCCCTCGCGGATCGCGAATCGTAGCCCTTCCGACATCGCGATGTGCTTCATCAGCTTGCACTGGAGCTTGTCTACGTTGTCGCCGGGCATGACCATCTCCACGCCCTGCGGGAGCTGGATCTCCCCGGTCACGTCGGTCGTCCGGAAGTAGAACTGGGGCTTGTAGCCGTTGAAAAAGGGACTGTGGCGCCCGCCTTCGTCCCTGGATAGGACGTACACCTGGGCGAGAAATTCTGTGTGCGGGGTGATCGAACCGGGCGCGGCCAGCACCTGCCCGCGCTCTACCTCGTCCTTTTCAACGCCCCGAAGGAGGATCCCCACGTTGTCGCCGGCGATGGACTGGTCGAGGATCTTGTTGAACATCTCCAGGCTCGTGGCGACCGTCTTCCGGACCTCGTCGGTGAGCCCGACGATCTCCACCTCGGCCCCGGGCACGATCCGGCCCCGGTCCACGCGGCCCGTGACCACGGTGCCCCGGCCCTTGATGGAGAAGATGTCTTCGATCGGCATGAGGAACGGCCGATCTTCCTCGCGCTTGGGGAGGGGGACGAAGCTGTCCACCGCGGCCACGAGGTCGAGGATCGGTTGGATCGCCGGGTCGTCCAGAGATCCGGCCTGGAGCGCCTTGATGGCCGCACCGCGGATGATCGGGGTCTCGTCGCCGGGGAACTCGTACTTGGAGAGGAGCTCGCGGATCTCGATCTCCACGAGGTCTACGAGTTCCGGGTCGTCCACCGTATCCACTTTGTTCAGGAACACCACGATCGCCGGCACGTTCACCTGGCGGGCCAGGAGCACGTGCTCGCGGGTCTGCGGCATCGGGCCCTCGGCTGCGGACACGACGAGGATCGCCCCGTCCATCTGGGCCGCGCCCGTGATCATGTTCTTGATGTAGTCGTGGTGGCCTGGGCAGTCAATGTGCGCGTAGTGGCGGTTCTCCGTTTCGTACTCGACGTGGGCGACGTTCACGGTGAGGATCTTCGTTGCGTCGCGGCGGAACAGCTTGGCGTCGGCCTTGGCGACCTCATCGTAGGACCGCTGTTTGGCCAGCCCCTTGAGGCCCAATACCTTGGTGATCGCTGCGGTGAGCGTGGTCTTGCCGTGGTCAATGTGGCCGACGGTGCCGACGTTGACGTGTGGCTTCGTTCGAACGAATTGTTCCTTTGCCATCCTACACCCTCCTCGTTTTCCTCCCCAGGTCCGATCTCGATGGTCGGGCCGTCCAGAACCCAGTCCCATCCAAGAGCCCGCGGTCGGAATCGAACCGACGGCCTCTTCCTTACCAAGGAAGTGCTCTACCGACTGAGCTACACGGGCGCGGAGCCAAAGTCTACCCTACCGCGCCCCTGGCGCGCAAGTCATGGTGGAGGGGGAGGGATTCGAACCCCCGAAGGCCTCAGGCCGCCGGGTTTACAGCCCGGTGCGTTTGGCCGCTTCGCTACCCCTCCG
>CAYSZC010000010.1:0-4716 GCA_964435345.1 uncultured Thermotogaceae bacterium | reverse complement strand
CACCGGTTAGTGAGCCAGTGGCCCGAATCGAACGGGCAACCTTCCGCTTACAAGGCGGACGCTCTGCCACTTGAGCTACACTGGCCGTGACGACGAGGAATCCACGATCCCGGAGGAACCGAGGACGAATATACCGGGGCGGGCAGAACCGGGCAAGGTCGCTCGGTCTAGTCGAGGGGGAACGCCCACACTCGGCGCTCGCGGGGGCCGTCGAACTCGCAGAAGTAGATCCCTTGCCAGGCGCCGAGGGCGAGCTTGCCCGCAGCGACGGGGAGGACCAGCGACGGCCCGAGGAGGGCGGATCGGACGTGGGCCGGGGAGTTCCCCTCGGCGTGGCGGAACGGGGTTTCGGGTACGAGCCTCGCGAGCGCCGCCCCCACGTCGGCCCGCACGTCGGGGTCGGCCGTCTCGTTCACGGTGAGGGCGGCGGTGGTGTGAGGACAGAAGAGGAGGATCGCTCCTTCGGCGAGGCCCAGCGCGCCGATCGCCTCCCCGACGAGGTCCGTAATGTCCTGGATCTCCTGTTGGGCGCGGGTGTGGACCGGGAGTTCCACGCGGCCCGTCCGCGGGTTCACCGCAGGGTCCCTTTCAGCTCGGCGAGGAGCCGCCCCTGATCCTCAACCCCCTGCACGTGGATGATCAACTCCCCAGCATTTCCGCGCAGGACGGCCACAAGGGGGAATCCCTTCTCGCCGAGCGCGCCCAGGGCTTGATAGGCGTCGGCCTGGGACGAGGCCTGGATGCGGATCCGTGTGCCTTCCTCTCCCAGCCCGGCCATGTGCGCCAACCCGCGGAGGAGACCGACGCTCGTGAGCACGCCGACGAGGCGCTTCTCCGCATCCACCACCGGGAGGAGGAGGTAGCGCTCGGAGAGGAGCACCACCGCCCGTTCGAGGGGATCGTCGGGGCTCATCGTGACCGTGGGGGCGGCGGCGAGTTTCCCCGCCGGGAGGTTCCCATCGGGGGCGGCGGCGAGGGCCTTGCGGGTGAGGAAACCGGCCAGGCGGCCCTCCCCATCCACGACGAACAGGACCGCGAGCCCCACCTCGGCAGCGAGTTTCTGGGCCTCGGACACCGGGGCGTCCGCCCGCGCCACGGGCGGATCCCGGGTCATGAAATCGCTAACCCTCATCGGCGGCGCGGAGCTGGGCCAGGGTCCGCTCCTGGAGCTGGGCCGGCACGTAGTCGTAGCGCGCGAACTCCGTCTGGAACGTGGCACGGCCTTGGGTGAGGGCTTTCAGATCGAGGGCGTAGGAGAGCGTCTCCGCCATCGGAACCTCTACCCGGATGATGATACGGCCCGATTCCGCTTCCATTCCCAGGATGCGCCCCCGACGCGACGTGAGGTCGGAGATGATGTCCCCGGTGAATCCCTCCGGCGCGGTCACCGTAAGGGACATGATCGGCTCGATCAATGTCGGCTCGGCGTTCTCGGCCGCCATTTTGAACGCCGTTCGGGATGCGATCTTGAACGAGAGCTCGGACGAATCCACCTCGTGGTATGTCCCGTAGTACACGGCCGCCTTCACGTCCACCACCGGAAAGCCGGCGAGAACCCCTCCCTCGAGCGCCTCGCGCACTCCCTTCTCGACCCCCGGGATGAACTGCTGGGGGATCACCCCGCCT
The DNA here is from genome assembly GCA_964435345.1 of uncultured Thermotogaceae bacterium. Taxonomy (GTDB): domain Bacteria; phylum Bipolaricaulota; class Bipolaricaulia; order Bipolaricaulales; family Bipolaricaulaceae; genus Bipolaricaulis. The sequence goes on along the minus strand of CAYSZC010000010.1, from coordinate 3,090 downwards.
TTGATCTCGTCAGCGAACTCAAACCCGCGGCCCCGCGGCAGGGGGTCAACCCGCAGGTGGACCTCCCCGAACTGCCCGTGGCCCCCGGTCTGTTTCTTGTGGCGGTACATGGCGCTCGCTGACTTGCGGACGGTCTCCCGGTACGGGACCTTGGGTACCCGGTACTGGACCTCCACCCCGTACTTATTGCGCAGCCGCTCGGCCAGCACATCGAGGTGCACGTCCCCCATTCCCGCGACCAGGCCCTCCTTCGTCACCGCGTCCCGCTGGAAGGTCAGCGTGGCCTTGGTCGCGACGAGATCCCGCAGCGCGGTGCTCACCTTCTCCTCGTCGGTCTGGGACTTGGCAGCGATTGCGCGGACGAACACGGGCTTCGGGAACGGGATCGGGGGGTCGGCCTCCGCCGCGGCGTCGGAGGCGACCGTCGTGCCCAGCGCGAGCCCATCGAGTTTTCCGAGCGCGGCGATGCTCCCGGCCACGGCGTGGCCCGTCTTTTCGATCTTCGCCCCGGTGAAGCCATACACGTCGCGGACGTGGAGCTTGTCCTTCGTCCCGAGGTTGAACAGGGTGTCCCCGTCGCGCACCGCGCCGGAGAGGACCTTCACGTAGGCGAGCTTGCCGAGGTACGGGTCGAGGGCGAGCGAGAACACGCGAAGCCGCGTTCCGACTGCGTCGGCGTCGTCCGGGGCCAGGAGCAGGATCGCGTCGAGGAGTTCCTGCACCCCTTGGCCGTTCTGGACGGACCCCCACAGCACGGGCACAAGACCCCCCGCGTGCATCCCCGCGCGGACGGCGGCCAGGATCTCGTCCCGCGACAGCTTCTCGTCGGCGAGCACTTTCTCCAGGAGGGCGTCATCGAACGTGGCCGCTTCCTCCACGAGTTCCGCGCGCAACTCCTCAGCGCGGGCCTTCGCCTCCTCCGAGACGGCGAGGTTTCCGGAGGTGGGGGCGCCGGTGAACACGTCCACCAAGCCCAGGAACGCGTTGCCTTCCCGCACCGGCAGTTGCAGGGGGACGAATTTCCCATCGAGGGCTTGGCGTACCGCGGCCAGGGCGGTCTCCGGGTCGGCGAGGGGTTTGTCGAGCATGTTCACGAACACGACGGCCGGGCGCGCGGCGGCGCGGCGGATGTCCCACGCCTGCTCGGTCACCACTTCCACCGGCTTCTCCGCGTTCACGACGAGCACGGTGAGGTCAGCCGCCGCCACGCCCTTGTGGATCTCCTCGACGAACTCCCCCAGCCCTGGGGTGACAATCATGTCAAGTTTCTTCCCTTGCCAGGTACAGGAGCCGACCGAGAGGTCAATGGACTGCTTGCGGCCCTTTTCCTCCGGCGTGCGGTCTAGGGCGGTGTCCCCCGCCGTCCCCGCGACGCGGAGCATGGCCTCGGCGAGCGCGGTCTTCCCCGAGCCGGAGTGGCCGACAAAGCATACGCTGTGGGCTTGTCTCATCCCGATCACCTCAGAAGTTGCTTGGCGACGCGGCGGCAGTATATCCTACAGGGGAGAGGACAGACAAAGGGGGAGCAATGGGGTTCCGTCGCAGTCGGGCAAACAAGGTTCGTGGGCTGGTGGTCGAACACCTAGGTCTGGTCGAGGAAGCGGTGGCGGCGATGGCCAAGGGCATTTGCGCCCATCTGGATGGCCGACCATGGGACGAGGTGGAGGAACTCACGGTGGAGACCCACCGGCGGGAGGCGAAGGCCGACGACGTCCGGCGGGCGGCCGAGCGCGAGCTGGTGCGGGGGGCGCTCCTCGCCGGCACGCGGCGGAGCCTCCTCGACATTGTAGAGGGGGTGGACCGGCTGGCGAACGCCGCCGAGGCGGCGATGTACTTCCTTACGCTACAGCGGGTCGCGCTGCCGGACCTCCTCCATCCCCTGATCCGGGAGGCGGTGGAGACGATCCAGGGGCAGATGGCGGACGTCAAGGCCGCCGTGGTGGGTCTCCTGGACGGCGACCCGGCGACGATGAAGCGGGCCGAGGAGGTGGACCGGAAGGAGAGCCGGGTAGACGAGCTTCAGCGGCGGGCGATCGTTCGTCTGTTCGCGACCAATCTTCCCCTCGCCGAGAAGATCCTCGCCCGGGAGTTCCTGGAGAAGCTCGTCGAGTTCTCCGACCGAGCCGAGGACGTGTCCGACCTCGTCGTCATGGCGGTGGCAATCCGCCACCCGTGAGGAGGGACGCGCGATGCGAATCAGATCCCTTGCTGGCGTGGTTCTCGCTGTGGTCCTGTGCTCTATCGGCGTCCTCGCCCAGGCCTGCGCCCTCGGCCCGGTGGCGAGCGTGCGTCTCGGATCCCTGTCCCCGGGCACGCCCTACGCATACCGGGTCGCGCTCGCCTCTGGGGCGGAGATCCCGGTGGCCAGGCAGGATAGAAGCGCGCTCGTGCCCCTGGATGGGGCGCCGCTCGAGGTGGTGGAGTTGGGGGGTGGTGGGCAGTGAGGCGGGTACTGGCATGGATGTTAGGTCGGCGATCGTTCGTGTCCCTCCGCGAGCATGCGGCGGCGGTGGAGGCGGCGGCGGAGGAACTAGGTCGGCAAACCCGGGCCTGGCTCCGCGGCGAGCCGGTGAACGCCGACCTCGTGAGCCAGAAAGAGCACGAGGCGGATGTGCTGAAGCAAGGGATCCGAATTCGGTTGACCCAAGCCCTGTGGTTCCCGATGTCCCGTTCGGCGCTGCTCGAGCTTCTGTGGCACCAAGACGAGATTGCCGACCTCTGTCAAGACGCGGCCCTGATGATGGCCCTCCGCCGGCCTCCGCTGGGGATCGAGCTCGAGGAGACCTACCGCACGCTCGCCGAGACGGTGAGCCGGATCGTCCACGCTTACCACGTGACGATCGGCGACTTCGATGAGGCAGTGAAGGGCGGAAACGTCCGGCCCCAGGCCGCCAAGGTCGTGGAGGGCGTGGACCGGATCAACCAAATCGAGCACGAGTCCGACCTCCTAGAGCGCGAGATCGTGGCCACGATCTACGGCAAGGAAGATCTCCCCCCGTTCGACCGCTACCACCTGATCCAGCTCGTGCTGATGCTCGGCGGGATCGTGGACCAGGTGGAGAACGCCGCCGGCGACCTGCGCGTCCTCGT
>CAYSZC010000009.1:4332-18858 GCA_964435345.1 uncultured Thermotogaceae bacterium | reverse complement strand
GACCCCCCGAATCGCCTCCACCACTTCCCGCCCGGTCACCCCCGGAATCGGCCGTTCGAACGCGGGATAGACCCGGGACACCACCACCCGATCGGCCCGGGACAGCACCGCCCCGAACGCGCCCGCCAGGGCCTGGGTCCGGGAATATCGGTGAGGTTGGAAGATCGCGACGATCCGCCGCTCCGGCCATCCCAAGCGAAGGGCGGTGAGCCCGGCCGCGACCTCGGTGGGATGGTGGGCATAGTCGTCCACCACGAGGTACCCGTTCTCCTCTAAGACCTCGAGCCTGCGGCGAGGCCGCACTGCCGAGGCCAGCGCCGGCGCGAGGTCGCGGATGGGAATGCCGAGGAGAACCCCGGCCGCGAGCGCCCCCAACGCGTTGCGCACGTTGTGTGGGCCCGGGCCAGGGACCTCCACCGTCCCCACGCTCTTTCCCCGGAACAGAAGCTCGAACGTGGACCGCTCGCGGCAGAACTCCATCCCCATCGCGCGCAGCTCGGCCTCCGGGGAAAAGCCGTAGGTCACCGGGCGGCGCACGGATCGAACCGCATCGAGGGCGATCGGATCGTCGGCGCACACCGCGACGCGACCCGCACCGGCAGAGAACCGGGAGAACGCCCGCCTGAGGCCGTTGAACCCCCCATACCTCCCTACGTGGTCTGTGTCCACAGAAGTGAGCACGGCCACGTGGGGAAAGAGCCCGACGAACCGGCCGTCCGATTCGTCCACCTCGGCCACGAACGGCTTCCCCCTCCCGAGCGTCGCGGAGGGACGACCGGGCACCTCCCCCCCCGCGTAGTACCCCCCTTCCCCGGTCACGGTGGCCAGAAGATGAGCGGCCCAGGTCGCGGTGGTGGTCTTTCCGTGTGTGCCCACCACGGCCACGAGGTCCCGCCCCCGAACGACCTCCCGTAGCGCCGGGAGCCGGGGCCAACGAGGGATGCCGCGCGCCGCCTCGATCTCCGCGTTGCCGGGAGAGATGGCCGACGAGTACACGACCGCATCTACACGGTCCGGCACGTTTTCCGCACGGTGTCCCACGTGGACCTCGGCCCACGACCGAAGTGCGGCAAGGCGCGCCGAATCCCGGATATCCGACCCGGAAACGGTGGCGCCCCCTTCCCGCAGGAGCTGAGCCAACGATGTCATCCCATCCCCACCGATCCCCACGAGGTGAACCCGCCCCTCGAATCCGTTCATGTTGGTTTGTCCTCCACGAGTGCAAGAAGTGCCTGCGCCGCCAGCCGGGCCGCATCCGGACGGGCTGCGGTGCGAGCCGCCAGAGCCATGTCGAGAAGCCTCCGCTCATCTCCCCACAGTTCGGTCACGAGCCCCCCGAAGTCGCGGGTCAGATCCTTGTCTTCCACCACGAGGCAGCCTCCGGCGCGGGCCATCGCCCAGGCGTTGTCGTGTTGGTGACGCTCCGCCGCCCCGTTCCACGGCACGAAAACGGCCGGACGCCCCGCTACGGCGAGTTCGGCCACCGTCGTCGCTCCGGCCCGCGCCACGACGAGCCGGGCCCGGGAAAGCGCGTCTGAAAACCGTTCCTCATACCTCACGACCTCCGCTGTAATCCCGGCCTGGGCGAGGGCCTGTTCCACCTCCGCCACCGGGGCCGATTCCCCCACGACGAGGCGCATCCGTAAACCCGGCGTACGGGCCAAGTCCGGGGCCGCACGGACCGTTGCGTCCACCAGGACCCGCGAACCCCGGGAACCGCCCACCACCAAGAGTTCGTCTCCCAGTTCGTTTGGGATCCGCACCACTTCGCTGCGGACCGGATTCCCGGTCACGCGAACCCTCGCCCGCCGCGGGACCCCACAGGTCGCCGGGAACGAAAGAAGGACCCGGTCCGCCAGCCGGGCGAGGATCCGGTTGGCAAGGCCCATCCGCGCGTTCTGCTCCAGAATCGCTGTCGGAACTCGGAGGAGCCACGCCGCGAGCACCGGGGAGAACGCGGCATGCCCCCCTGCGCCGAGCACCGCATCGGGCCGAAACCGCCGCACGATCGCCGCGGCCCGAACCACACCGACCATGGCTCGCAGGAGGGACCCTGGCCACGTCCAGGGTCGGTCGCGGTCAAACCCGCGCGAGGGAACCGGGAGGAACTCGATCCAGGGGTAACCGCGAAGGATTCGGGCTTCCAGTCCCGCCGGGTTCCCCACCCACCCCACGCCTGACAGGCTCGCCCGGGCCCGGAGCTCCTCGAGCACGGCCAACGCCGGATAGATGTGGCCGCCTGTCCCCCCCGCCGCCACGAGCACCTTCATCCTCTCACTCCCGGGACGGGGACGCCCGCCGTCGAGTGCCGGGCGGCGCGGGCCACGCCGAGGATGAGGCCGCCCAACATCAGGCTCACCAGGAGCGACGATCCCCCGTAGCTCAGGAAGGGCAGGGTCAATCCCGTCACGGGCACGAGCCCCACCGCCACTCCGAGGTTCATCAGGGTTTGGAACCCGAGGAGGAACGAGCCACCGAGCGCATAGAGGGCCCCCAATCTGTCCGGGGCCCGACTGGCCACCCGGAACCCCAGAGCCACGAGGAGCCCGAGCAGGCCTATCACGAAGAGGGTGCCAACGAGTCCTGTCTCCTCCGCGACCACCGCGAACAGGAAATCGTTGTGCGCGTGAGGGAGGTAGAACAGCTTGGCTCGCGACTCCCCGATCCCCCGACCGAGAATGCCCCCTGAACCGATCGCCATGAGCGACTGGAACGTTTGGTAGCCGTGGGTGTCCCGGTACGCCCCGGGGTTCAAGAACGCCGCGAACCGCTCCAGGCGGTACCGAGCGGCAAACAGAAGAACCGCCCCGACAGGGAGCGCCCCAACCAGGGAGAGGAGGAGATGACGCACCGGGACCCCGCCCACCCAGAGGAGGAACGCCACCGTGGCCGCATACACGACGAGCATCCCGAAGTCGGGCTGGAGGATCAGCACCAACCCATACGCCCCGAGCACGAGGAGGTGCGGGAGGGTCCCCTCCGTGTAGCCCGCGATGCGTTCCCCCCGTCGCACGAGGGACCCGGCGATGTACAGGACGAGGGCGACCTTCCCGACCTCGGAAGGCTGGAACGGGAACGGACCAAGCCGGAGCCAGCGCGAACCCGCGGCGAGCGGGGGGATCAGGGTGAGAAGAAGGAGCACAAACGCCCCCCCCAACAGCAGATCGTCAATCTTCCCCCACACGTGGTAATCCACGCGCCACAACACGACGAGAGCCACCAGTCCCAGCGCGGCCGCGATGCACTGGCGTATGAGAAACGTCCACGGATCGCCGGTGAGCCGGAGCGAAAGGGGAAAGCTAGCGGAGTACACGAACAGGAACCCCGCCAAGAGCAGAAAAGCAAGGACCACCACGATCTTGCCCTCGAGGCTCCCCATGGCGAAGGTAGTGTGGCGCACATGTCCCCTCGGCCAAAGGACCTCGGGGGTGAGGCTCCCGGCTATCGTTCCGGGGGGGAGGTGTCGGGTGTCCCCTCGCCGGGGGACAGTTGAGAAAGCCGGGCGAACGCGTGGCGGAACGCCTCGCCGCGGTGGGCGTAATCCCTGAACTGATCGAAGCTTGCGCAAGCGGGGGACAGGAGCACGGTGTCGCCGGGCTGGGCAACGCGGTACGCCCGGCGTAGCGCATCGCGGGGATCGGTCGCCATCTCATAGGGCGCCCCCCACGCTCCCAGGAGGTCGGCGAAGTACGCCCGGGACTCACCGATCAGCACGACCGCCCGGGCCTTTTCGCGCACGCGCGGGGCGAGGGCGTCGTAGCCGCCCCCTTTATGGCGCCCCCCGAGGATCAGCACCACCGGGCCGGGGATCGAGGCCAGGGCCGCGGCGGTGGCATGGGCGTTCGTCCCCTTGGAATCGTCCACGAACGGGATCCCCCCGATCTCCCCGACCTTCTCCATGCGATGCGGCTGGCGGAGGGCCGGCGCGATCGCGGCGTAGGGGGGCGGGGACGTGGCAAGGTCGGGGAACGCCGCGCACGCCGCGGCCCATGCCGCCCGGAGATCGTCCCGGAGGTGCTCCGGCAGTCCCTCCCCCCACCCCCCGGGGAGATGCACCCGCCTGTAGTCCACGCTCCGCGCCCGTGGCGTGACCTGGGCCAGGATCTCCCGCGGCAGGATCGCTGTGTCCCCTTCGCGCTGACAGGCGAGGATCCTCGCCTTGGCCGCGAAGTACGCGCCGAGCGTCCCGTGGTGGTCGAGGTGGTCAGGGGCGAAGTTGAGCCACACAGCAACGGTGGGGCGAACCCCCTCCGTCCACCCCAGTTGGGCCGAACTCACTTCGAGCACCCACGGCCGGTCCACGACCTCGTCCACAGTGGCGATGGCCGGATGGCCGATGTTCCCCGCCACCACCGGGTCGAGCCCGGCCGCGTGGAGGATCGCCCCGACGAGCTCGACCGTGGTGGTCTTCCCGTTCGTGCCGGTGACCGCGATCAGCGCCCGCGGACGGGCCAGCCGGTACGCGAGCTCGATCTCCGACCACACCGGGATCCCTCGCTTCCCCGCCTCGCGGAGCGCCGCGGCGTGGGGAGGAACCCCCGGGCTCGGCACGATGAGATCGGCGGCCAGAACCCGCTCGGTGTGGCCGCCCTCTTCCCACGGCACTCCGTAGCCCTGGAGGAACGCCCGGTCGTCCGGGGAGAGGGCCCGTTCATTGGACAGAAAGACAGAAACGCCGGCCGGGACCAGGGCCGAGACCAGGGCCCGTCCTGTCCGGGCGAGGCCGAGCACGCTCACCCGGCGGAACGGAAACGGCCACTCCATCAGCCCTCCAAGGCAGAATCCACGCGCCGCTCAAGGACGAGGTCGGGAGAGAACCGTTCCAACCCCAAATAATGCGCGGCGGCCTGGAAGAGGGCTTGTTCCGGGATCAGACCCACGATCTCCGTCCCCACTACCGGGACCCCGTACCGTAGTGCCTCCGCCCGCACCATCTCCACGACGCGGGCCAGCGGGGTCTTCCGGTAGTTCGTGAGGTTCATCGAAACCTGGACAATGCCCCGTTCCTCCAACGTCAGCCCCAGCGCCTTCACGTAGCGGAGCCCGCCGGAGGAACCGCGCACGGCCTGGGCGATGGCCTTGGCGATCTTCAGATCCGAGGTGCCCAGGTTCACGTTGAACGCGATCAGGAACTCCCGGGCCCCGATCGCCGTGGCGCCCGCGGTGGGGTGGACCGCTGGCTCGCCGAAGTCCGGGGACCACTCCTCCCGGAGGATCTTCTCCGCGAACCCCTCGAACTCGCCCCGCCGGATCTCGGAAAGGTCCCGGCAATGGGGCCGCGTCGCCGCCTCCTCGTACAGGTACACCGGCACCCGAAACCGGTCCCACACCTCTCGGCCGACCCTCCGGGCGAGGGCCACGCAATCGGCCATCGTGACCCCCCGCACCGGCACGAACGGGACCACGTCCACCGCTCCCATCCGGGGGTGCTCCCCGCGGTGCGTGCGGAGGTCAATCCGCGGGAGGGCCGCCGCGAACAGCCGGAGAATCGCGTCCGCTACCCCGTCCGGCGCCCCAACCAGGGTGAACACCGTCCGGTGATGATCCTGATCGGACTGAACGTCGAGGAGCCTTACCGAAGGCACCTCTCGGATCGCGGTGGCCATGGCCTCGATCGCGGCCCGGTCGCGCCCCTCGGACACGTTCGGCACCGACTCGACGAGGCTCTCCCACATCGGCAGCCGCCTCCGCGATGCCCTAGTTACCGGGTCGGGAACATTCTCCCCAACCGCCCCTCCACGTCGGAGGAGAGGTCAACCACGGTCGCCTCCCGGCGGAACATGACCACGTCCTTCGTCCGCAGCACGATGTCGTAGCCCTGTTCCCTGGCCACCTGCTGCGAGATCTCGAGGATCTTCATCGCCGCGACCTGGGTCAGGAGCTGGTCGAGCTGCTGGAACGCGGCCTGGAGCCGCTGCAGGCGGTTCCCGAACCCGGCGAGGTCGAGGATCGCGACCTGGGCCTCCCTGACCACGGCCTGGACCTCCGTCTCGAGCGGCGTGGCCTGCACGCGTAGGCGCTCCAGGTCCGCCCTGAGGTTGAGGAACCCCGGGGAGGCGACCATCCTGTCGAGCATCGCCATGTTGACATTCAGAGACGCCTGGATGAGCTCGGCCTGGAGCCGGGCATGCCGTTGCTGGTACACGTCGAGCCTGATCCTCCCGGCCGTGTAGTCACCCAGGAGGGTCTCGATGTCCCTGGCCTTGGCCGCCATCGCCGCGCGTTCGGTCCCGACCTGAGGGAGGAACACGCGGGTGAACAAGGCTTCGGCGTCCACAACCCCCACCTTGAGCCCTGCCCCGCCCGTCGTGATCCCAGCGAGCCTCGCCTCGAGTCCGGCCACCTGGGTGGTGAGTTGGGTGGTGAGCTTCGTCACGTCCCCGTCCGACCCGGCGCCGGGGAACAACCGACCGCCCACGATGCCGCCCGCAACCCCCAGGACCAACGCACCGATCAGCAAACCTACAATCCACTGTGTCTTCATCGGTACCCTCCCATGGATATCCGAACTTTACCCTAGAACATCGGGCTCATCCCGAACTCGAACGCGGGAACCCACGTCGGCTCGCGGTCGTTCGGCCACGCGAGGCCGAGCCTCACGAACATCCCCGCGACGTTGGCCGCGAGTTCCAACCCCAGCGACGACTTCACCGTTCTGTCCCAGGTCGCCCCGACGTCCCAGAACAGGGCCACCCACGACCCCTGGGCGACCTCGATCCGCAACTCGCTGTTGAGGAGCGCGTAACGATCCGTGCGCACGGCCTGGGCCCCGCGCACCGACTCCACCCCTCCTAAATCGAACCGGTACCGTTCGGGGAGGTCCCACCCCCAGCGGGCTAAGGCCCGCCAGGCGAAGACCGCCCGGGCCTCCCCAAACAAGATCGCGACATCGAGCGGAGAGAACCGGGCCAGTTCGGCCTGCAGGACCAGGTACTCCACACCGGGGGCGAACGTGCCCGCCTTCTCGAGGGAGATCCGCCCACGGTTCCCGGTCCGCGGGAAGAACGGGTTGTCCCGGTCGTCGTAGGCGAGCCCCACCTCCACCGACGTCTTGGGCTCGAGGGCGTCCCAGTCCGGTCCCTCCCAGGCCTGCTCGCTCGTGAGCGTCAGGGACAGGTCGAGGTAGGGGGCCACGGGATAGGCCACGACGGCGCTCCCCCCCACGGTGACCGTGACCGGATCCGTTCCAGATTCCCTGCGGTAGAAGTCGAGGCCCGCCAGATCGAACAGCGGGAAGGAGTGGCTGCGGTACGAGAGCCCCCAGGTAGTGGATCCAGTCCCGGTGATCCCCCTCGCAAGTGACAGCGAAACGTCCATCGCCTTGCCGAAGAGGTTCTTCTGGCTGTAGGAGATGTTCCCCACGATGCCCTGGTCCTGGGGGGAGAACGCGACCGAGCCCCCGATGCTCCCCAGCTTCTCGACATCGGTCACGCTCACCTTGAGCACGAGCTCGTCCGCGGCCCACCGCGGCTCGAGCACGACGTTGGTGAAGTACCCGAGGGCCATCAGGGCCTGGCGGCCGACGGCGTAGCGGCCCTCCGTGAGGTACTGCCCGGCGGAAAGGCCCATCACACGCTCGATCACCCACGCCGCGGTGCGGGTGTCCTCACCGACCTCGATCCGCGCGATCCGACCCTCCTTCACCCTCACCCGAAGGAGGCCGCCCTCTGTGCCCTCCCCCACGAGGTCCGCCATGAAGAACCCTTCCCGGCGGTAGTAATCGTGGACCGGACCGAGGGCGCGCAGGACGTCGAGGTTCGTGACCGAGCCGGCGGGAAGCGGTCCGACCCGGCCCTGCATCCGGTCCGCGGGAAACGCGGTCACGCCGACGAGCTCGATCCTGCTGACGGGAGCAGGGCTGGGGAGGAGCACCCGCTCCACGAGGTCCCAGACGAGCCAGACCCCCCCATCCCCCAGCTCGGGGACGACCCCCCCCGAGGAGAAGTACACGGACCGACCGAACCGGCCCAGCGTGGCCTGGATCTCCGACATCTTGCCGACCTCGCCCACGGCCACCGTGACGAGCTGGCGCGCCTCCTCTTCGGGAACGGTCGAGAGGCCCCGGAACCGATGGCCCGCCACCGCGAGCTCCTGGATCTCGATCACCAGTTCGGGCCCGGGAACGATCCTCCCGAACTGGACCGTGGCCAAGTCTCTCTTCCGGTACTCCTCGATCACGGCCAGGAGCCCCGCTTCGAGCTTCTTCTGGTTCAACACGGCCCCGGCCTCCACACCATGCTCGGTGAGGATCTCTCGAATCCTCGTCTCTCCTGGCCGGTTGCCCCCCCGGAGGGCCTCCTGGAACCACGACCAGAGGGTCCCCCTTCCCTGGGGGGCCGGGGGCAGCCCCTCGAGGGTGATCCGCACGATCTTGGGGAACTCCACGACCCTGAACCGAACGACCACCAGGTCGCCGTCGAACGCGAGCTCGGGGGTCGCCTGGACGAAGTATCCCAGCTCCAGGACCGCCTGGGCCGCGGCCAACACTTGGTCGCGGGCGATCTCCTCGCCGACCTCGAACTGCACCACCGCCAGGATCTGTCTCGTAGGTACGTTGGCATTCCCCACGACCTCGATCCGCCCCACGGTGAAGGCTTGGCCCACCGCGAGCCCGGCCCAACTCACAACAAGAAGGACGATCCACAGGCCTCTCACGTTGCTCCCTCCTCTGGAAACGCTCGGTACTGCAAGGCTTCCGCCACGTGCTCAGGCTCGATGGTAGCAGCGCCGGCGAGATCTGCAATCGTCAGGGCGACCTTGAGCGTGCGCACGTAACCCCGGCCGGTGAGGGCGAAGTGGTCCACGGCTCGGCCGAGGAGCGCTTTCGCCTCCGGACCGACCCGGCAGAAGCGGCGGACCTCTCGCGGGCCGATCTCGGCGTTCGTCCTGGTCTGGCTAATGAACCGACGCTGTTGCGCCTCGCGGGCCGCGGCCACCCGCGCCCGCACCGCTTCCGAAGGTTCTCCGCCTCCCTCCCCGAGGAGTTCCTCCCGGGTCAGCCGGGGCACCTGTACGAACAGGTCCACCCGATCGAGGAACGGGCCGGAGAGCCTCTTTCGGTAGTTCGCCACCTCGTGGGGCCGGCACCGGCAGGGCCGGAGCGGGTCGCCCAGGTGCCCGCACGGGCAGGGGTTCATCGCTCCCACGAGCATGAACGAGGACGGGAAAACCACGGAGGTCCCGGCCCGAACCACCGCGATCTGCCGCTCCTCCAGCGGCTGGCGGAGTGCCTCCAGCACCTTGCGGTCGAACTCGGGCAACTCGTCCAAGAACAGGACCCCGTGATGGGCCAGCGTGATCTCCCCCGGGCTTGGGATCCCGTGGCCTCCCCCGACCATCCCCGCGTAGGACACGGTGTGATGTGGAGAGCGGAACGGGCGTCTCCTGAGGAGCGGCCGTTCCGGGGTCAGGAGGCCGGCCACAGAGTGGATGCGCGTCACCCCCAACGCCTCCTCGAACGCCAGGGGAGGCAGGATCCCCGGCAAACACTTGGCGAGGAGGGACTTCCCCGCCCCGGGCGGGCCGACCATCACGACGTGGTGAGCGCCGGCGGCCGCGATCTCCAAGGCCCGCCGGGCGTGCTCCTGCCCCCGCACGAGGGAAAAGTCAATCCAGTCCGGAGGTTCTTCCTCGGGCACGGTCCGCGGCGCGGGGGGGATCGCCCGTTCCCCGCGCAGGAACGCCACCGCCTCGCCGAGGGACCCCACCGGGTACACCGCGAGCCCCTCCACCAATGCCGCTTCGGCCGCGGACCGGGCGGCTACCACCGCACGCCCAATCCCAGCCGCTCTCCCGGCGAGGGCCATCGGCAGCGCCCCTCGCACCGGCCGAAGCGTCCCATCGAGCGAGAGCTCCCCCAAGAACAGCGCGTCCTGCGTGGCCTCCGCCGTCAGTTGGCCCGTGGCCACGAGAAGGGCCACGGCCAGGGCGAGGTCGAACCCGGCCCCTTCCTTCTTGAGGTCGGCCGGGGCGAGGTTGGCGGTGATCCGGAGTTGGGGGAACGTGAGGCCCTCGTTGCGGATCGCCGAGCGGACCCTCTCCCGCGCCTCGGAGACTTCCTTTTCGGGGAGGCCGACGATGGCGAACCCCGGGAGTCCCGGGCCCACGTCGCACTGGACCTCCACGAGCTGGGCTTCGATCCCGTACGGGGCGGCGCTAAGGACCTGGGCGAACATCTTCCTCCCGGAACGCGTCACGGATGTGGCGGACCCCGTGGGGGCCCACCGCGACCACGTCGAACCGCACCGGCACCGCGGCGGTTCCCCCGAGGAACGCCTGGGCCGTGCGCCATAGGTGTTCCCGTTTCCGGCGGGTCACGGCCTCCTCCGGCGCCCCGAACCCGTCCCCGGACCGGCTTTTGACCTCCACGAATACCAGTGTCGGACCGTCCCTGGCCACGATGTCCACCTCCCCGCCCCGCCAGCGCCAGTTGCGGGCGACGACCCGCATCCCATGGGTCCGCAGATACCGACAGGCAAAGTCCTCCGCTCCCTTCCCCTCCATCGCGACCCGATCATAGCCCGAACTAGCCGCAACAGGTGGACGACCCGTATACTGCGCACCGTGCGCACCCTCATCCGCGGCCCAGCGGTGATCCAGCGGCCGGAGGACAAGGTCCTTCCCCACGCGGACGTGGTGATCGAGGGCCGCCGGTACGAGGCGATCGTTGAGGGGGGAGGGGTCGAGGGAGAGTTCGACCGGATCGTGGACGGCGAGGGATGCCTCCTCGTCCCCGGGTTCGTGAACGCCCACACCCACCTCGCGATGACCCTGTTCCGGGGACTGGCCCAGGACATGCCCCTCATGCGCTGGCTCGAGGAGAAGGTCTGGCCCGCCGAGCGCAAACTCACCGGCAAACACGTGTACTGGTTCTCCCTGCTGGGCCTCGCCGAGATGATCCGCTCCGGGACCACCGCATTTGTGGACATGTACTTCTTCATGGACGAGGTAGCGAAGGCGGTGGAGGAGAGCGGAGCGCGGGCCCTCCTCTCCTATGGGATCATCGCCCCGACCCGGAACCGGATCGCCCCCGAGATCGAGAAGGCGGAGGCGTTCGTGCGGGAATGGGACGGAACGGCTGAAGGACGTATCCGTACGGCGTTCTCCCCCCACGCCCCCTACACCTGCCCCCCCGAGGTGTGGCGCCGCGTCACCGCGCTCGCCCGCGAGCTCAAGGTCCCGATCCACACCCACCTCGCGGAAACGGTCGAGGAGGTCGAGCGGATCCGCGCCGAGACCGAACGATTCCCGGCGGAGTGGCTGGAGGAGATGGGCGTGTTTTCCGTCCCGGTGATCGCTGCCCACTGCGTGCACGTCTCCGAGAAGGACATCGAGATCCTCGCCGCCCATGGCGCTACGGCTGTCCACTGCCCAACCTCCAACCTGAAGCTCGCCTGCGGGATCGCCCCGGTCCAGGAAATGCTCGCCGGCGGCGTAGCCGTCGCCCTGGGCACGGACGGGGCGGGGTCGGCGGGGGACCTCAACCTGGTCGAGGAGATGCGCCTGGCGGCTGTGCTGGCGAAACAGAAGGCAGGCAACCCGGAGGCGCTTCCCGCCGCCGAGGCGCTTCGCTGCGCCACCGCCCGCGGGGCGGCCGCCCTTGGCCTGGGGAAAGAACTGGGTACAATCGAACCCGGACGACGGGCGGATGGCACGCTCATCAGCATGAAGGGGCCCCATCTTTGCCCGGGGCATGATCCGCTGGCAGACCTCGTCTACGCGGCGCAAGGGTCGGACGTGGAAGCGGTGTTCGTGGATGGACGACCGCTCCTCCTGGGAGGTGAACTGCAGACCCTCGACGTGGGCGAGATCATGGGGCGGTGCCGGGAATTGGCCCGTCGGTTCCGTTAACTGAACCCTTCTCAGGCGAACGCCAGCTTGGGATCGGGCGATTGGAGGTGGCACGTGGCGCTTTCGAAAGAGATCAAACAGGAGTTCATCAAGAAGTTCGCGAAGAACCCGTCGGATACCGGGTCAGCCGAGGTGCAAACCGCCCTTCTCACCGCGCGGATCAACCAGCTCACCGAGCACCTACAGACGCACCGTAAGGATTTTCACTCTCGTCATGGCCTGCACAAGATCGTGGGGCAGCGCCGACGGTTGCTGCAATACCTGCGCCGGACCGATCCGCGCCGGTACGCCCAGCTGATCCAAGAACTCAGTATCAGAGGTGTGTGAGGCCAATGCCAGAAGCAGAAACGACACTCGCCGGAAAGACGTTACGCCTGGAGAGCGGGACCATCGCGCGACAGGCCGATGCCGCGGTCCTCGCGACGTGGGGCGACACCAAGGTCCTCGTCACGGTGGTATGCCAACCGATGGCTCAGGCGCTCGATTACTTCCCGCTTCGGGTGGACTTCGAGGAGAGATTCTACGCCGGGGGGAAGATCCCCGGCGGCTTCTTCAAGCGGGAGGGAAGGCCCTCCGATGACGCGGTGCTCTCGGCGCGGCTGATTGACCGCCCGATCCGCCCTCTGTTCCCGGACGGGTACGGAGAGGAGGTCCACATCGTGGCCACGGTGCTCTCGGCGGAGCGGGATGCCCCACCGGATGTGGTGGCCTTGCTCGCGGCTTCGGCCGCGCTCACGATCTCCCCGGCCCCGTTTGGGGGACCGGTGGCCGCGGTGCGGCTGGGGATGGAGGAGGGCCAGATCGTGGCCCACCCCAGCGACGAGTCCCGCGAGACTGGCCGGATGGACGTCGTCGTCGCCGGGACCCGGTCCACGGTGACGATGGTCGAGGGCCACATGCGAGAGGTCGCCGACGACCGGGTGGTCGAGGCGATCGAAGCCGCGCACAAGGCGATCCAGCAGCTGATCGCCCTCCAGGAAAAGTTCGCGTCTCAGTTCACGGTGACCAAACGCGCGGCGACACCCGCCTCGGCAGAGGCCGTGGCCGTCAGGGCGAAGGTCAAGGACCTCGTTTGGTCCCGTCTGCCCGAGCTCAAGAGCGCGCCCACGAAGCGGGCGCGGGAGAAGATGGCGGAGACCCTGGCCTCCGAGGCGGCAACGACCGTCGGGGCGGGTTATCCCGAGGAAAGACGAGCTTCTGTCGCTGCCCTCGCCAAGGCCGCGTTCGACGACGTGTACCGCGAGTTCGCCCGGCGGTTGATCTTGGAGCAAGGCGAACGGATGGATAGCCGAAAGCCGGACGAGCTCCGCCCGGTCGCGATCCAGGTCGGGTTTCTGCCCCGCGTCCACGGATCGTCTCTATTCACCCGCGGCGAGACCCAGTCTCTGGGCACGTGCACGCTCGGGGCGACCCGCCGCGATGCCCAGATCGTAGACTTGATGATGGAAGACGGCCTGAAGCGGTTCATGCTCCACTACAACTTCCCGCCGTTCGCCACCGGGGAAGCGGGGCGGATGGGTTCTCCGTCCCGTCGGGCGATCGGGCACGGGAGGCTTGCCGAGGGTTCCCTGCTGGCGGTCCTGCCCTCGGAGGAGGAGTTCCCGTACATCATCCGCGTCGTGTCCGAGATCATCGAATCCAACGGATCTTCGTCCATGGCCTCGGTCTGCTCGGGGAGCCTGGCGATGATGGACGCCGGGGTCCCCCTCAAGCGGCCGGTGGCCGGGGTGGCGATGGGCCTAATTGGAGACGAGGCCACGGGGCGGCACGTGATTCTCACCGACATTCTCGGCCTCGAGGACCACTACGGCGACATGGACTTCAAGGTCGCGGGAACCCGGGACGGGGTGACCGCGTTCCAGCTCGACGTCAAGACCGGCGGCATCTCCCCTGATCTCATGCGCCAAGCGATGTCCCAGGCCCGTAAAGCCCGTCTGACGATTCTCGACCGGATGGAGCAGAGCCTTCCCAAGCCACGGGCCACCCTCTCCCCTTATGCCCCGTGCCTCGATGTTCTGAAGGTCAACCCGGAGAAGATCGGGGCGATCATCGGCCCCGGCGGGCGCGTCATCCGCAAACTCCAGGAGGACACGGGCACAGACATTGACATCGAGGACGACGGCACGGTGAAGGTCGTGGGCGACTCCGCCGACGCGGTAGCCCTGGCCCGGCAAGCGATCGAGGAGCTCACCGCGGAGATCGAGGTGGGGATGATCTTCCACGCCAAGGTCGTGCGCATCGCCCCGTTCGGGGCGTTTGTCGAGCTCAAGCCGGGAACGGACGCCCTCGTCCACATCTCCAACCTCTCGTCCGGGTACGTCAACAAGGTCGAGGACGTGGTCAAGCTCGGGGACGAGGTGACGGTAGAGGTGATCGAGACCGACGACAGCGGCCGAGTGCGGTGCAAAGTCGTTCAGGAGAAGCCCCAGCTCAAGGCGGGGGACATCATCTCCGGCCAGGTCAGCAACGTCGTGGACTACGGGGTGTTCGTGGAAATCGCCCCCGGCGTGCGCGGCCTCGTGCACAAGTCGCGCCTCGGTACGCAGGCCGAGCCCGCCGCGGTCGCGAAGAAGGGCGACCAGATGCTTGTGGAGATCCTGGAGATCGAAGAGCAAGGCCGGTACAAGCTGCGCCGGGTGGTCCAGTAGTGACGGTTCACGGTTCGCGGTTCACGGT
>CAYSZC010000009.1:0-4232 GCA_964435345.1 uncultured Thermotogaceae bacterium | reverse complement strand
ACGGTTCACGGTTCGCGGTTCACGGTGACGGGATGACCGAGATCTACCCCGACTGCTACCGAGGAACATCCGCGTCGGGGTTGACCGTGATCGCGGAGCCGATGCCGCACCTGCGCTCGGTGACCGTGGGGCTATGGGTGAAGGCGGGGGGGCGGGACGACCCCCCCGGCAAGGAGGGGTTGGCCCACTTCCTGGAGCACATGACGTTCAAGGGCACGGCCCGCCACACTGCCGCCGAGATCGCCCAAGCGATCGACGCCTTGGGCGGCCATCTCAACGCCGCCACCACGAGCGAGTACACGTTCTACTACACCGAAGTGCTGGAGGAGGGTCTCCCCACAGCCCTGTCCATCCTCGAGGAGCTCGTCACCGCTCCCCGGATCGTCCCCGACGATCTCGCCCGAGAGCGGGTGGTGATCGAGGAGGAGATCCGAACCATCGCGGACAGCCCCGAGGACGTGGCGTTCCAGCTCCTCACCGAGACGCTATGGCCGGGAGGACAGCCCCTCGGCCGGCCCGTGATCGGGAAGTTCGCCTCCGTGGCCGGACTGGGCCTCGACGACCTGTGGGGCTTCTTCCGCGACCACTACACCCCGTCCGGGATGGCCCTCGTCGCCTGCGGCAAGGTTGACCCGAAAAAGCTTCTCACCGAGGGCGAGCGGTTCGGCGCCGGGCGGAAGAGCAACGGCGAGCGGCCCCGTCTTCCGCCGCGAACGGGCGCGGGGATCGCGCTCGCCGAGCGGGACATTCAGCAGGTCCACCTGGCCCTGGGGTTCCCCACGGTCCCTGTTCACGCCCGAGAGAGGTACGGTATCGAGGTCCTGAACGCCGTCCTCGGGAGCGGGGTCAGCTCGCGCCTGTTCCAGCGGGTGCGGGAGGAACTGGGGCTTGTGTACGCCGTGTTTTCCACAACTTCCTACTACTCCGACTCGGGGGCGCTCGCCATCTACGCCGCCACCGAAGAGCGGAAGTTGCCCCAGGTGCTCGACCTCCTGTGGGCCGAGGTGGAAACCCTGACCCAGACCCTGCCCGAGCCGTCCGATCTCGCCCGGGCGATCCAGCGCCTCCAGAATGCGTTTCTCCTCAGCCTCGACGATCCGAGCGGGCGCATGGTCCGGCTGGGCACGTCCGCGGCGTTGAACCGGACACCCGCCTCTCCCAATGACGTGGTCCGCCGCTTGGGCGCGGTGACGGGAGAGGAGGTCCAGGAGCTTGCGCGACGGTTCTTGACGCCAGACAAGGCAGCGTGGGCCGCGGTCGGACCGTCCGCCGAACGGTTAGGGCGCGTGGTGCGCCCGCGCGCGGGGGTGACCTGATGCGCAAGGCCCTCTATCCGGGCAGCTTCGACCCGATCACCTACGGGCACCTCGACATCCTGAAACGAGCCAAGCGCCTGTTCGGCACGCTGATCGTGGCGGTCGTGGAGAACCCGCGCAAGGCCCCGCTCTTCTCTGCCACGGAGCGGCGGGGTCTCGTGGAGGCCGCGCTCGCCGAGGAGAAGATCCGTGGCGCCGAGGTGACCGCGTACTCCGGCCTCCTCGTGGACTGCGCGAAGGAACTCGGGGCGGCGGCGGTGGTGCGGGGCCTCCGGGCGATGTCGGACTTCGACTACGAGTTCCAGTTCGCCCTCACCAACCGCGACCTCGATAGCGACATCGAGAGCGTCTTCCTCATGACCGCCGGGCAGTACTCGTTCCTCTCCTCGTCGCTGGTGAGGGAGATCAGCCAGTATGGCGGTGACGTATCGAAGTTCGTCCCGGCGTGCGTCGCGCGCGCGCTGGAGAAAAAATTCGAGAGAAAGAAGGGTCTCAAGGGGGCACGATGACCGATCCCAGGGTGGAGACAATGGCGCGGGTTCTTGTCGGGTACTCGCTGGCGGTGAAGGACGGCGATCTCGTCCGGATCCAGGGAGGCCCGGAAGGGTCGCCACTCCTGCTCGCGATCTACGAACAGGTGTTGGCCCGGGGAGGGCACCCGTGGGTCCAGCTCGGCCTCGATGGCTCGGACGAGGTGTTCTACACGAAGG
Source organism: uncultured Thermotogaceae bacterium (assembly GCA_964435345.1). Classification (GTDB taxonomy): domain Bacteria; phylum Bipolaricaulota; class Bipolaricaulia; order Bipolaricaulales; family Bipolaricaulaceae; genus Bipolaricaulis. The sequence goes on along the minus strand of CAYSZC010000009.1, from coordinate 2,206 downwards.
CGATGGATCCTCAGCTTGACTACGTTCCCCGGTTCGTGAAGGAGGCGATCGAGGAGATCCAGGCCTCGATCGCGGTGTGGACGGAGACGAACACGAAGCGCCTCACCGGCGTAGATCCGGCGAAGCAGGCCCGGCGGGCCCAGGCGATGCGCCCCCTCTCCGACCGGTTCATCGACCGGGCGGCGAAGAAAGAACTCCGCTGGACCGTGACCGTGTACCCCACCGAGGCCTTCGCCCAGGACGCGGAGATGTCGCTGCGCGACTTCGCGGACTTCGTGTTCAAGGCCTGCTTGGTCGAGGAACCCGACCCGATCGCGGCGTGGCAGGCGATCTCTCGATCCCAGAAAGCCCTCGTGGACTGGCTCGCCCCCCGCAAGGAGATCCGCGTCACGGGCCCCGACACGGACCTCCGGCTGAAGGTCGAAGGCCGGACGTGGGTCAACTGCGACGGCCACGAGAACTTCCCCGACGGGGAGATCTTCACCGGCCCGATCGAGGACAGCGTCGAGGGCCGCATCCGCTTCACCTACCCGGCGTGCATCTACGGCCGGGAGGTCGAGGACGTGCGCCTGGAGTTCAAGCGGGGCAAGGTCGTTAAGGCGACGGCCGGGAAAAACGAGTCGTTCCTCCTCAAGATGCTGGACACGGACGAAGGGGCTCGCTACGTGGGCGAGTTCGCGTTCGGCACGAACCGCGGCATTCAGCGGTTCACAAAGAACACCCTGTTCGACGAGAAGATCGGGGGCACGATCCACCTCGCGCTCGGGAAGGGCTACCCAGAGAGCGGGAGCAAGAACAACTCGGCGATCCACTGGGACATGGTGTGCGACCTCCGGCAGGGTGGGGAAGTTCGCGTGGATGGAACGCCGTTCGTGCAGGACGGGAAGTTCCGCGTCTAGCGTGGACACCGGCCTGCAGGACAAGGTCGTCCTCATCACCGGGGCCTCCGGCGGGATCGGGGGCGCGACGGCACGCACGCTCGATCGGGAAGGGGCCAGACTCGTCCTCCACGGCCACCGCAATCTGGGGAACCTGGGCCAACTGCAGGGCGAGCTGACCGGAGAGAGCCTGATCGTGTCCGCCGACCTGACCCAAGAGGACGAGGTCGAGCACCTGTTCCGCAAGGCCTACGACCGGTTCCGGCGGTTGGACGTCGTCGTGGCCAACGCCGGGATCTGGCCCACGGCCAATGAGCCCATCCACCGGATGAGCCTCGATCGCTGGACCTCCACGATCGCCACCGACCTCACGTCGGTGTTCCTGTGCGCGCGGGAGTTCTTCCGGCTCCTGGAGAAGTCGAAACCGGAAACGGCAGCGCTGGTGATCGTGGGCTCCACGGCCGCCGTGTTCGGGGAGGAGGGCCACGCCGACTACGCGGCGGCCAAGGCCGGGATCACGTACGGCCTCACGCGGTCCCTCAAGAACGAGATCGTACGGATCGTCCCCCGCGGGCGGGTGAACGCGGTGTGCCCGGGATGGACCCTCACCCCGATGTCCGAGCAGGACCTTAAGGACCCCCAACTCGTGACGCGGGTCCTCCAGACACGGCCCCTCACACGTATCGCCCGGCCCGAGGACATCGCGCACGCGATCGTGTTCCTGTCCTCGGACCGCCTCGCCGGACACATCACGGGCGAGGTCATCGCCGTGTCCGGGGGCATGGAAGGGCGCCTTCTCCACCTGCCCGCCGAGATCGAACCGCACGGGGCCTGAACCCGCGTCGCTCCAACCAAGGAGATTTGATGAAGATGGTCGCGTACTGCGGACTCGTCTGCACCGACTGCGAGGCCTACATCGCCACGCAGAAGGGAGACATGGAAGCCCTGGCCAAGCTCGCCGAGAGGGCCCGCAGAGAGCTCAATCTCACGATTACTCCCGAAGAAGGCATGTGCGACGGGTGCCTGGCGACGACGGGGCGCCAATTCCCGTACTGCCGAACGTGCGCGATCCGTGCCTGCGGGGTAGCGCGAAAGGTCGCAAACTGCGCCCACTGCACCGACTACCCGTGCGAAACGCTGCTGCCCCACGCCAGCACGGCCCAGAAGGCAACCCTGGACGCCCTTCGAGCCACACCCTGACGCAACCTTCAGGCCTGCCTGTCGGCAGACATGTGACGCCTCACCTGGAAGCGGCAGTTCCTCCGAGCGAGCCGAGGTGTTCGGGGGCAAGGAGAAGGTCAAGGCGTACGAGAAAAGGCTCGCCGACC
>CAYSZC010000008.1:0-19882 GCA_964435345.1 uncultured Thermotogaceae bacterium | reverse complement strand
AGGAGGGTATCCGCCGGCTGGGCCTGGTGGTCGAGGAGGAACTGGCGAGCCTCCGTACTCCCCAGAGGGCGTAAAAGCTCAAGTAATTTCTGTGTTCCGAGACAACAGGCCGGTCTACACGACGGCCTGTTCGGTTTCTTTGTCGAAGATGTGGAGCCGCTCCATCATCGCGATGAACGTCACGTCCTGCCCGGGCTGGATCGAAAGATGGGGGTCGAGCTTGGCCACGATCTCGTCGCCGGCGCAGTCCGCGTACACGATGAGCTCGTCCCCGAGCGGCTCGCGCACGCGAACCCTTCCCGGGAACGCCCGTCCGGGCTTCTCCTCCCGCACCATCTCTGGGGTACGAACATCCTCGGGCCGGAGGCCGAACACCACGTCCTTCCCCACGTAGCTTCGCAGCGCGGAGGTCGCCCGCTCCTCGGGCACGAGGAGCTTGAATCCCTTGCCCTTAACGTACAGCCGCCCGCTCTCCGAGACCAACTGAGCGTCGAGGAAGTTCATCGGCGGCGAGCCGATGAACCCGGCGACGAACATGTTCGCCGGGCGATCGTAAATCGTCTGGGGGTCGTCGTACTGCATCATCACGGCGTCCTTCATCACCGCCACCCGCTGACCCAAGGTCATCGCCTCGACCTGGTCGTGGGTCACGTACACGGTGGTGGTCTTCAGGCGCAGGTGCAACTCGGCAAGCTCGGCCCGCATTCGCACGCGGAGCTTGGCGTCGAGGTTGGACAGGGGCTCGTCGAACAGGAACACCTTGGGGTCACGGACGATGGCCCGCCCGAGGGCCACCCGCTGCCGCTGGCCGCCGGACAACTCGCGCGGCTTGGACTTGAGCTTCTCGGTGATCCCCAGAAGCTCCGCCGCGGCGTTCACGCGGCGCCCGATCTCCTTCTTCGGGATCTTGCGGAGCTTCAGCCCGAACGCCATGTTGTTGTACACGTCCATGTGCGGGTAGAGGGCATAGTTCTGGAACACCATGGCGATGTCACGGTCCTTGGGGGGAACGTCGTTCACCCGCCGGTCTCCAATGTGGATGTCGCCAGCAGTGGCTTCCTCCAGGCCCGCCACCATGCGCAGGGTCGTGGTCTTGCCGCACCCCGATGGCCCGACGAGCACGACGAACTCACCGTCGCGGACCTCGAGGGTCACGCGGTCCACCGCGGTGAACTTGCCGAACTTCTTGGTGACCTCGGTCAACTGTACTTCTGCCATCCCCAGCCTCCTCGTGTTGATCTTACGGCGTGAAGAGCATCCAGCATAGCCATCTCGGGTTCACGGCGCAAGAGGCTATCCCCCCCCGATCGGGGGAAAGAAGGTCACCGTGTCCCCAGCGGACAGGGGCGTCTCCAATCCGCGAAGGTGGGCCACGTTGCGCCCGTTTAGGAACACGTTCAAGTGATCGCGGAGATCCCCGTTCTCGAACAGGAGATCCGCCAGGCGCGGCTCGCGTGCCACGAGGTCCCGAAGGGCGTGGCCGCAGGTGGCCGCGTCCGGGAGTTCGAGATCCACCCGGTCCTGCCCCAGCGCAGCGCGGAAATCCCCGAACAGCTTGACGACGATCCTCACGCCCCAAGTATAGGCGAACCGCAGATACTTGACATCCTGCCTTCTCGGCGGCCTCGGCGACATCGGCGGTGAAAACGTACGGCAGCCTATTTCCCGGGTTGTGTTCTGCCGCGGATGAGCGCCCGCAGGGCCTGGAGCCGCTTGGTGATTCGACCCTCCCACCCCGCGTCCTTCGGGCGATAGTACTCCCGATCCCGCAGCCCCTCGGGCAGGCCGGGCATGGCCGCTACGCCGTCCGGGTGGTCGTGGGCGTAGCGGTACCCCTTCCCGTAGTCGAGGTCCTTCATCATGTCCGTAACCGGGTTGCGGAGGTGCAACGGCGCCGGCTCGTTGATCGTGTCTTGGACATCGCGCTTGACCTCCCCGTGCGCCAGGTACAGGGCGTTCGACTTCGGGGCCAGGGCGAGGTACGCCGCGACCTGGGCGAGGGCAAGCTCGCACTCGGGCATCCCCACCTGCTCCACGGCCTGGGCCGCCGCCACCGCCAGGGGCAGCGCGTCCGGATCGGCGAGCCCCACGTCCTCGCTCGCCATCCGCACCAGACGTCGGGCGACGTAGCGCGGATCCTCCCCGGACTCGATCATCCGCACGAGCCAGTACAGGGCCGCGTCCACGTCGGAGTTTCGGACCGACTTGTGGAGGGCGGAGATAAGGTTGTAGTGCTCCTCTCCGGCCCGGTCGTAGCGGGGCGCCTTCTTCCCCACCGCCTCGGCGAGCTGCGAAGGAGAGATCTCCCCTTCCCCGAGCGCCGCCACCGCCGTCTCCAGAGCGGTGAGGAGCCGCCGCGCGTCGCCGTCGGCGTGACGGATCAAGAACCCCGCTCCCTCGGGACTGAGCACCACGTCTCCCCGATAGCCCCGCTCGTCAGCCAACGCCCGATCGAGAAGCACGCGCAGGTCGCTTTCCGAGAGGGGCTCGAACACGAACAGTTGAGCCCGGGAGAGGAGGGCGGAGCGAAGGGCGAACGAAGGGTTCTCGGTCGTGGCGCCAATGAACAGGATCGAGCCCTCCTCGAGAAACGGCAACAGCACGTCCTGCTGGGCCCGGTTCCAGCGGTGGACCTCGTCGAGGAACAGGAGGTCCCGCTGCCCCGCCCGCTGCCACATCTCGCGGGACGACACCAAGGCGGCCCGGACCTCGGACACCGCGGCCAGGGCCGCTGAGCGTTGGACGAACCTCGCGCCCCACCGCGTGGCGATGAGCCGCCCGACCGTGGTCTTCCCCGTGCCCGGAGGCCCCCAAAACAGCAACGGCACAGCAACGCTTCCCTCGATGAGCGCCCGGAGAGGGCCCCTCTCCCCGAGGAGGCGCCGCTGCCCCACCACCTCGCCGAGTTCGCGCGGGCGCAGCCTCTCCGCCAACGGCGCGCGGCCCTGCCAAAGGCCTTCCATGCAGTTCCATTGTAACCCCTTGACGCGGCCGGCCCACGGCCCGTAAGATCACAGTCACAGGTCAGCAAGTCCCAAGTCGAAAGGCGCGATGCTTGCGACTTGCGGACTCTAGACTTGGGACTGTACTGCCGGGTCGTTAGCTCAGTCGGTAGAGCAGCGGACTCTTAATCCGCGGGTCGGGGGTTCGAGTCCTCCACGACCCATAAGAACCGTCGCAAGTCGGCAAGTCCCAAGTCGAATGGATCGAAGTCCGCGACTTGAGACTTGTGGACTTTCGACTGTGTGTACTGCCGGGTCGTTAGCTCAGTCGGTAGAGCACCGGCCTTTTAAGCCGGGAGTCGCAGGTTCGATTCCTGCACGACCCACAAAGGCGGTTGTTCGGTTACCGGTGCACCGGTTACCGGGAACCGACTGAGGTCCCCGTCGTCCAGAGGTCTAGGATACCGGGCTTTCAATCCGGAAACGGGGGTTCGAATCCCCCCGGGGACACTTGCCGACCTCCTTTGGGAGGAGGTACACTTCGGGGCGAGTAGCTCAGCGGGAGAGCATCCGGCTTACATCCGGAAGGCCAGAGGTTCAATCCCTCTCTCGCCCACTGCGAAGAACACGGGGACGTGGTCTAGGCTGGACTAGGACACCGGATTGTCACTCCGGAGACCGCGGGTTCAAATCCCGTCGTCCCCGCCAGGAAGGCGGTTCCCGGTTCGTCGGTTATCGGTTCGCGGTTGAAACCAGCCAACCGACAACCTGGAAACCGGTCGGTCTTCGGTTCGTCGGTTATCGGTTCGCGGTTGAAACCAGCCAACCGACAACCTGGAACCGGTTGTCCGGCGAGGTAGCTCAGGTGGTAGAGCACACGGCTGAAAACCGTGGTGTCCCCAGTTCAACTCTGGGCCTCGCCACCACACCTTCACGTTGATCGCCCGTTCGGGGCGAGGTAGGCTGCTACAGGCGATGGAGCACACCACCGAGGAGATATGGGAGGAGGCGAAGACCCGTCTGGTCAAGGAGATCCCCCCCGCCAGTTTCGCCGCGTGGATCGCCGATGCCCGGGCCAGGACAACCGATGAGGGAACCCTCGTGTTGGAGGTGCCGTCCACGTTCGCCAAGGGCGGCATCGAGCGGCGGTACCGCTCGCTCGTGGAACGGGTGCTCGAAACCGTGGCCGGACGCAAGCTTGAGCTGCGCGTGGTGGTGGCCGAACAACCGCCCTCCCCTCCCCAGCTCGACCCCCACCTCGCCCGCCGCTACCACGGTTCGCTCCCCCTGAACCAGGAGTACACGTTCGATACGTTTGTGCAGGGCAAGAACTCCCAGCTTGCGTTCGCTGCCGCCCAAGCCGTGGCCGAGTCCCCGGCCCGAGCTTACAACCCCCTCTTCATCTACGGGAACGTGGGCCTGGGAAAGACCCACCTCCTCCACGCCATCGGGGCGTACACGCTGGCGACGCCGGCGGACTCCACTGTGGTGTACACGACCTCCGAGCGTTTCGCGATCGAACTCATCCGGTCCATCGGCGCCAACACGACAGAGCAGTTCCGGGCCAAGTACCGCACGGTGGACGTGCTCCTCATTGACGACGTTCACTTCCTCAAGAATAAGGAAGGCACCCAGGAGGAACTGTTCCACACGTTCAACGAGCTGTACGGGAACGGAAAGCAGATTGTGCTCTCGTCGGACCGCTCGCCGGACGAGCTGCAAGGCCTCCAAGACCGCGTCGTGTCCCGTTTCCGCTGGGGGCTCGTGGCGGACATCCAAGCCCCCGATTTCGAGACCCGGGCCGCGATCCTGCGGGAGAAGGCCCGCCGCCGGGGCCTCGAGGTGCCGGACGAGGTGGTGGACCTGATCGCGTCCCGGATCGCGACGAACGTGCGGGACCTCGAGGGCGCGCTCATTCGGGCGTTGGCCCACGCCGAGCTCTGCCAAGGACCGCTTACCCCGTCCATGCTCGAAGAGGTCCTCCCCAAGGAAGACCGGTCGCGCAAGCTCACCGTGGAGGCGATCAAGGACGAGGTGGCCGCGACGTATCGGATCCCCGTGGGCGAGATCGAGAGCCCGTCACGAAAGAAGGAGCTTGTCCATGCCCGCCAAATCGCGATCTACCTCGCCCGAGAGCTTACGGAGAGTTCCTTCCCCTCTCTTGGCCGGTCGTTCGGAGGACGGGACCACACCACGATCATGCACTCCTACCAGAAGATGCAGGAGCTCCTCCGACAAATACCTCTCCTCCGCAGCGAGATCGAGTCGCTCCGATCGGTCATCCTGAATAAGTACGGCTCCTGAGATGTCCCCACCCGAGCGGGGATTTCCCTGTGGAAAAGGTCCCTTCCACCTGGGGACAACCGTCTCCCCCCCGGGGAAAAAGCATGCGGAAGCTCGTGCAAGAATCCTTTCCCCAACGGAACTCCCCCGGACACATGTCCAATCCCCATGTTTTCCACAGGTTTCTCCGCAACCCACAGTTCTGTCACGGTGCCGAGCCCCGTGGTTATCCCCAGACACCGGGCAACCCCTACTACAACGACACGGGTTATGAATACACGAGACATCTGGCAGTGGTTAGGCCCTCTCGCCCATGGGTGGCGGGCGGAAGACAGGCTCAAAGAGCAGACGGTTGTCCTCCGGTGGGGGGGAACCGGCCTGGGCTCCCTTGCCCGGGCCCTGTACGTAGACCGTGGCGTTCTTCACCTCGCCGTGGCGAGCCACGTCGTGGCGGCGGAGCTGAACCTTCTCAAGGGGAAAGTCCTCGCCCGCCTAGAAGAGGTCGCCCCGGGGTGCGGCGTGACGGACCTCCGGTTTCAGGTGCGCGCTGGGGAGACCCCCCGTGTGAAGATCGCGGTTCCTTCGCCCACGACAGCCGCCCGGCGCCGGGCCCGACGGGACCTTCCCGCGGGGCTGCCCCGAGGCCTCCGTGACGCGGTGTCCGAGGTGCTTGCCTGGGCCCAAGCCCGGGACGAGGCGATCCTCGCAGCCGGGGGATGGGCATGCCCACAGTGCGGCCTGGCGTTGGTGAAGGAACAGGGCGTCTGTCCGCCCTGCGGGATTGAACAGACGAAAGTACAGAGCTAGACTCCTCGCGATGGCTACCGTTTCCAGCACCATCCTTGCCCTCCGCTCGGCGGAGGGGAGGGTCGCGCTCATGGCCTGCGACGGCCAAGCTACCATGGACAGTCGGGTGGTGAAAACCGGCGCGCGCAAAGTGCACCGCATCCACGGCGGACGCGTGCTCGCGGGGTTCTCCGGTGGCACCGCGGACGGGACGACGCTCCTCGAGCGGCTGGAAGCGAAACTGGCGTCCCACGGGACCCTGCGCCAGGCGGCGGTGGACCTGTCGCGGGAGTGGCGGACCGATCGCGCCCTGCGTCGGCTGGAGGCGGTGGTGGTGGCCGTGTCCGAAGAGGCCCTGTTCCTTCTCACCGGGCAAGGGGACGTGATCGAACCGGACGATGGGCTCGTGGGGATCGGCTCCGGCGGTGGGTACGCCGTGAGCGCGGCGCGGGCCCTGTTGCGCCACGCGCGCCTCCCCGTCGCCGAAGTGGCCCAGGAGTCCCTCCGCATCGCCGCCGAGCTCGACATCTACACGAACAACTGCGTCACCATCGAGACCGTGACCTGGTAGGCGCCGCCTGCTCCCGGTGGTCCTCTCCGGCGTAGGCATTGTCGCGGGCGTGGGGACACGGTAAGGTTCGGGACATCATCTTCGCAACAGGAGGTGTGGGATGGCCAACGTGATCCTGCCCGGCGGCGAAACCATCGTGGTCAACGATCGCGATCTCCTCGCGATCCTTAGGGAGCGAGGGGCGACGGCGTCCGCGGTCCTCGTGGACGGGGAACTGCGGGATCTGCGAGATCCCTTGCCCGCGGCAGGGGAGGCGCGGGTGCTCGGGCTGGACGACCCAGCGACGCTGGAGGTCCTTCGCCACACGGCCTCCCACGTCCTCGCCCACGCCGTGATCCGGCTCTACCCAGGAGCAAAACTCGCCATCGGTCCGGCCATTGACGACGGGTTCTACTACGACATCCGGTTCCCGGAGCCGGTGAACCGCGACGATCTGCCCAAGATCGAGGCGGAGATGGAGAGGATCATGAAGGAGGACCTCCCCATCGAGCGGGTGTGGCTGCCACGGTCCGAGGCCGAAGCCCTCCTCGCGGAGAAGGACGAGGCGTACAAGCTCGAATTGGTGCGGGAGATCCCCGACGAGCGGATCTCGTTCTACCGTCAGGGGGAGTTCATGGACCTCTGTCGGGGGCCACACCTTCCGTCCACCGGGCTCGTTCGCCACGCCAAGCTCCTCGACCTTGCCGGGGCCTACTGGCGGGGCGACTCGAGCCGCGACATGCTGACCCGCGTCTACGGAACGGCCTTCGCCAGCAAGGGCGAGCTTGCCGAGCATTTGAAGTGGCGGGAAGAGGCGCGGAAGCGCGACCACCGGATCCTCGGCCCGGAGCTCGATCTCTTCTCGATCCAGAACGAGACCATTGGGGCAGGGCTCGTCCTGTGGCACCCCAACGGGGCCGCGATCCGCCACCAGATCGAGACGTTCTGGAAGGAGGAGCACTACAAGGCCGGGTACCGGCTCGTGGCGAGCCCGCACATCGGGCGGGCGAGGCTGTGGGAGACTTCCGGGCACCTCGGCTTCTACAAGGACGGGATGTACGCCCCGATGGACATCGAGGGCCAGGAGTTCTACCTCAAGCCGATGAACTGCCCGTTCCACATCGCGATCTACAAGACCCATACTCGCTCCTACCGCGATCTGCCCATCCGCTACGCCGAGCTCGGCACGGTGTACCGGTTCGAGCGGTCGGGTGTGCTGCACGGGCTCCTCCGGGTGCGGGGTTTCACCCAGGACGACGCCCACATCGTCTGTCGCCCGGACCAGATCGAGGACGAGGTCCTGGCGTGCCTCGACCTGACCCTGCACATCCTGGGCGCGTTCGGGTTCCGCGACTACAAGGTCGCCCTGTCCGTGCGCGATCCCGAGCACGTGGAGCACTACATCGGGAGAGATGAGATGTGGGAGACAGCGGAGATGTCCCTCGTCCGGGCCCTCGAGCGGAAGGGACTTGCCCACACCCGGATGGAAGGGGAGGCCGTGTTCTACGGTCCGAAGATTGACCTCCATGTTCTGGATTCCCTCAAGCGATCGTGGCAGCTGACGACGATCCAGTTCGACTTCAACGAGCCGGAGAGGTTCGACATGGCCTACATCGGTGACGACGGGCAAGCCCACCGGCCGTACATGGTTCACCGGGCTCTGCTGGGGTCCCTGGAGCGGTTCTTCGGGATCCTGATCGAGCACTACGGGGGGGCGTTCCCGGCCTGGCTGGCCCCGGTGCAAGCGGTGGCGTTACCCGTGACCGAGGCGGAGATCCCCTACGCCGAGGGAGTGGTGGGGGAGTTGCGTCGAGCCGGGCTGCGGGCCGAGGCGTGGACGAAGGAGCGGAAGACCCTACGGTGGCTGATCCGCGAGGCCCAGCTTCAGAAGATCCCGTACATGCTCGTGTGCGGGGGACGGGAAGCAGCCCAAGGGGTGGTGGCAGTGCGGCTGCGAACCGGGCAGGACCTCGGTCCCCAGCCGGTGGCGGCGGTCGTGGACCGCGTGCGGGAAGCGGTGGCGTCCCGGGGAGCGGCGCTGTAGCAGGGCGGCAGCGAGCCCGTGGGCTTCCCGAGGGCGAAAGGAGGAGTTTTGCTCACTGTTAGCGCGATCAAGGCGGACATCGGCAGCATCGGGGGGCACACCTGTCCGTCGTCGCGGATGATTGAAGAGGCCACGGCGGCCCTGAAGGACGCGGTCACCCGGGGGCTTCTCGTGGACTTCGTCGTCACCTACACCGGCGACGACGTGTGCCTCCTCATGACCCACCGCAAGGGGAGCGGACATCCCGACGTGCACAACCTGGCGTGGGACGTGTTCCAGCGCGGCACGGCGATCGCCCGTTCCGAGGGGCTGTATGCCGCGGGGCAGGACCTGCTCAAGGACGCGCCGTCGGGCAACGTGCGCGGGGCGGGTCCGGGGGCCGCGGAGATCACGTTCGATGAGGGCGCGTCAGAACGGCGCGCGGAGGCGTTCCTCGTGTTCACCGCCGACAAGTGCGGCCCGGGCGCGTTCAACTTCCCGTTCTGGGCGGTATTCACGAGCCCTCTGTACAACGGGGGGTTGATGCTGCCTGCGATGAAGAAGGGGTTCAGGTTCCGCATCATAGATATGGAGCATGCCCAGGGCGATCGGGTGATGGATCTGGTCTCCCCGGAGGAGCACGTGGATCTGGCGATCCTGCTTCGCGACGAGAACCGGTTTGGGATCCAGGCCATTCACTCCCGCCGCTACCCGAGCCAGCAGGTGGTGTCCATCTCCACGGACCGGTTGCACACGATCGCCGGCGAGTACAAAGGGAAGGACGATCCGGTAGCCATCGTGCGCACCCAAGGGATCTTCCCCGCGCCGGAGGAGGTAGTGAGCCCGTTCGTGGTGGCGCCGTATGTGGCCGGGGGCGCCCGGGGGAGTCATACGATGCCCCTCATGCCGGTCCCCATCAACACGCCGGTTACGGGCCCGTACTGCTTGCCGCTCGTGGCGTGCGTCGCCTATTCGGTGAACCGGGACGGGGTTCTCTCCGAGGGGGCGGACGTGTTCGGGAACCCGGTGTGGGACAACGTGCGGCTGAAGGCACAGCAGAAAGGCGAGTGGATGCGGCAGCAGGGGTTCGTGGGGGCGGCGATGCTCCCCATGACCGAGCTCGAGTACAGCGCTTTCCGCACGTCGCTTTCCGAACTCGAGGCGCGGTTCCAGACCTCGGGGTGAGGCTTGGGCCGGTCCAGTCAGTTCCGGCTCCCCTTGTTACAGGGGGGCCGCGTAGTAGTCATCCAGCGGAGTCAACAAACATATAAAACGTAGGCGCCATAATGTGGGCATTTCCGATGGTAGACCCCATGGCCGCGCTGCAAGCCCCCCTTACCCCCGACCGCTCTTGTATCTGTTCAGCTCCGTGCACTCTACCAGACGGTTGAGGTTCTCAAGGGTGAACACTTTCCCCTGTGTCGCGAGGATCAGCTTCTGCATGTCCTTGCGGCGCACGCCAAAGCCACGGCCGGCGATACAAGCGACCACCTCGAAACGCCGCTGGCCGAACGGCAGACCGGTGGTTGCGATCTCGGCAAGGTGCTGCACCCGCGTCACCTTGTCTCGCGCTGTTCCGTCGTCCTCGGTGAGCTTGGCCTCGATCACTACCTGTGGGTTGAACTCGCTCGGCACGATGAAGTCCGGCGCTTGGTCGAAGCCCTCAATGCGCTCGGCCCGCTTCGTCTTGCGGAAGCTCACACCAGCTCGGGCCAGCACCTCCTCGATCGCCGACTCCAGGACATCTCCGATCAACTCGCTCACCGAGTCCCGGTGCCCCGCGAACGGCCGGCCCAGAAAGCGCTCGTAGAGCAGCATTGCGTAGGGAATGCCGATCGTGGCCAATGATCGGAGCGATGCTGTGCCCGCGCGCGTGTCCGCCTTGTCGAGGCGATGGAGTCGGTCTGCGGGTGTTTTCGGAGCCTCCTCCGAAAGAAGCTCACATGCTACCGTCACCAGAGCCTTGATCCTTTCGGCAGTCAGGCCCTCCGGATGGAGAGGCTTCAGCGGCGCCAGGCGGACCTTGCGGTCGAGAGAACGCACAGCACCTCGCGGTACCGCGACCGCAGAACGTTGGCTTGCCACATATGCCCACTCAGGCGGCGTGAAACCCAGCATGGCGCGGAGCACCAGCAGCGCTACCGGTGTGGCGAGGGCAACTTCCAGCACCGGGTCGGGGTCAAGCTGGGTGAACCTCGCCGTGCATACCTTGAGGGCCTCATACCCCTGCTCGAACGCCGGGTACTCGACGAAGCCCTCGCCCTTGGGCATGACGAGGAGCTCCGACTCCAGGCACGAAAACACCGCGTCCACGAACGAGCCGAGGTTGGCCTGAAGCTCCTCGGGTGTTGCCTCAAAAGGGAATCGCATCGCTCTCCCCTGCATAGGGTGACGTTGCCTCGCTGACCAGCACACCGTGGGCAAACGGTGCCTCGGTGTACCCCTCGCAGAGGATCGCCTCGGGTGCCGTGACGCCTCCAAGCCTGCGCATCTCGGCGGCCACAGTATCGATCTTGCGGCTTGTCGGTGCGTCGGCTTGCCACCCCGTGCGAAGGCGCCAGATCGCGAGGCGCACCAGATGGCCGTAGATGATGCAGCGAATGTCCCCACGGGTCGGTTTGAGGCCAGCCTGCTGGAGCCGGTCGAGGTCCTCGCGCGCGAGCCTCGCGATGGCCTCTGGCGCATCGAGGGTGAGCTTTCGCAAGATGGTTCCCCTGGAGCGGCAGACGAACACCGTGTCCACGATCGACGAGCCCGTGCCGCTGATGTGGATGGAAGCCCCCATCTCGGCCGGGCACGGAGGCGTCGCCGTGCAGACCAGGGCAGCGTCCAGGATGGCGATGGCCACGGGATAGTACGCTTCGAGCTTGTTGTGGTGGTAGGTGAAAGCCAGCGGCGCGCCGGGTTTTAGCGCCGTCGCCATCCGGGAGAACACCGTGGCCAAGCCTTCGGTGAAATGTGCCAGATCCCGCGCCATCGTTTCATTCCCTGTGAGCTCGTCGGGATTTCGAGTCGACGGCGCTTCGAAGGCCGCCGGGCGTGGGTGAATGAGCCTGCGCAACCACACGTAGCAGAAGTCCATCAGCTCCGCGTACTGGACGTTACCGAAGTACGGCGGGTCGGTGAGGACCGCATCCAGCGACGCCGGCTCCAATTCGGCGCCGGTGGCGGTGGCGGCGAACAACCGCACGTCCCGGATCCCGGCTTCGCTGTCGCCATTGCGCTGCTCGCCAATCCACTCGCCAGGCACCGCCACCTGGATCTTGGCGTGGCCGCGCATGGTCACCTCAAACGGACTGTCGCAGTACGCCTTGGCCTTGTGGTACTTGTCGATGATGTTGGACCAGCCACCGCTGCCGACATTGGAGCCGTCACCCCTGGCGATGCCGAGGAGGTTTGACTCGCAGACTAAGAGGCCGACGGGAAAGCCGTGCACCGAGAAGATGTCGAGAGACTTCAAGGCCATGGTGTCGTAGCGACACAGCATGTTCTGGTATCTCAGCAGGTCAGACAAATTGGTCGCCAGCGCGTCCCGCACCCTGGCATCCTTAACCTGGCTGATGAGCTGGCAACTCAGCTCAAGCCCGAGGAGCTGTCGCTCGTTGAACATCTCCCGGTACCGTTTGTAGCCCCAGCGGTGCAGGCGATCCGTCTCGTCGCCGTTGGGAATCGCATCGTCGGGGGCGAACCGCGGTTCGAGCTGATCCCATCGTGATGCTGCGTCATCCACCCGCTGGAGGTCTGCCGCATCTGGGACCTTGAAGAATCGACCTTGGCGGTGCGGCCGGCAGCCACGGCAGTGATACTCGATGGCGAACAGACGATGATGGCTGGGGGCGCCTTGCTTGGGGCGCGGGTAGGTGTTTTTCGTGCCACACGTCGGACACGGACAGCTCGACCTCCCCGCGGGTCCCTTCACCTTGAGGTCGTGCCCGCACTGCCGGCATGGTCCCGGGTCGTGCCGATCGCTCACCTCGCACAGCGCGCCACATGAGGCACATAGGAGCACATTTCTCGGGTGGCGGTGGTCTTTCGCAATGAGATAGCCGGGGAAGAGGTCGATGATCGTGCCACAGCTCGTGCACGGCAGGGTCTTCACCCAGAGGAAGTATTTGACCTGTGCGGTGGTCGAGCCACAGAGCAAGCATGTGGTACGGTAGAGTTCCCCCACCTCTGCCTCGAGCGAGCGGCTGAGATCCTTGGCAGCGGACTTGTAGGCGGCGAGATCCAGGTGTTCGATTTCCTGACGAACAATCCACCAGGCCATCGGATTGATGTCCCAACCGACCACGTCGCAGCCAAGCCGGTTGGCCTCGATGAGCGGCGTCCCACCGCCCATGAACGGATCGGCCACGCGCCGCCCTGGAAAACTGTTGGAGCGGAAGAACATCTCGCGCAGCGGGGCGGTACCGAACTCAGCGAGCAGCAGGCCCCGAAATAGCGTTCCGGGCCGCCTCGCGAACCACTTGTGCACCGCGATGATCGGCCGGTAGTTCTGCTGGATCTGCTTCTCTCGCAGGGCCAGAGCCGCGATAAAGGGTACGTCGAAGTTGTGCTCGATGTTCATTGGCCACACCTAGTTACATTCTAGTGCGCTGCCATTGTGTTTCGCAATACGCGTGGGCCCGCGCCATCCCCATGGACCCTTCCCGGGATGAGAAGACAGGCGGGGACAATGCCCCCCTTCACCCGACGGACTTTGCGCCCACGGCGTCGGCCACGTCGGGGAGGTCGAGGGACGCCAGCCGCGCTGCGAGGGGCACTCCCTCCCGGCTCCACCCGCGGGCTTCGTAGTAGTCGTCGAGGAGGAGCTGCAGCTCCTCGTAGCTGACCCGGTTCCCCGCCGACGGCCCCTCCGGAATCGGGTTCTCCATGACCCGCTTTGGGAGGTGATCGTCGTTGCGGGAGAACCCCTCCCGCACGTTGAACGCCCGCGCGAGGTTGTAGGTCCTCTCCCCAACGGTGAGAAGCTCCGCCCCGGTGGGCGCAGCGCCGAGCTGAGCCCCCACCATCTCCAGGAGGCCATCCAGGAAGAACAGGTGACGGGAGAACTTGCAGATCCCCAGCGTGTCGTAGACGGCCATTAGGTCCTCCAGGAGACGGACCTCGAACCCTTTTCCCCGCAGCGAGTGGCGATCGGCGGTGAACTTCCACCAGGATCCTCCGTACTCGAGGCCGTACACCCCGGCCGTGAGGTGGTCCCCGCCGCGGAACGCCACCGCGAACGCGAGGGCCGCACCCTTCGAGCCGCGGATGTCGTAGGCGGGGAGTTCCATGCCCTTGATGTGGATGGCGAACGTCTCCCCCTTCCCCAGCCGCGCGCACGCGGCCTTGACCCCATCCGCGAGGAGAGCCCCTGTCTTCCCCTCGCGTTTCCCCATCTTCTCCAACACGGCGAGCATGGCCTCTTCGCTGCCGAACTTGAGGTCAATCCCGTCGAGGTCCTTCTTCGTGAGGAGCCCGCGCTCCACGGCCTCCATCGCCCACGCCACGGTCACTCCCGCCGAGATCGTGTCCAGTCCAAGTACGTCGCAGATCTCGTTCGCCTTGGCGACGGCCTCGACGGACGCGATCTCCGGCGCCCCGCCCAAGGAGTAGAGGGTCTCGTACTCCGGTCCGTCCACTTCTGTCCCGGCGTACTTGCCCTCCTTCACCTTGAACAGCTGTCCGCACGGCTTGCTGCAGGTCGGGCAGGCGAGGTTTTTCTCCACGTACTTCGGGGCCCAGTAGTACGGGTCGAGCTCGATCTTTCCCCCGTTCGCTTGGGCGTAGGCGCTCTTGAAGAACCCCCACTGCCAGTTCTTGGACGGGAACGTGCCCACTTCCTTGTTCATCCAGTCGAGGAACTCGGCGGTTCCGTAGGCCATGTCGGCCTTGGTGACCGGGTGCTCGCGGATTGCAGCGTTCCACCGCTTGCCGAGGTCCTTCATCTGCTCGGGGTGAGCCGAGGGGACAGAGCCGGTCCCCTTCACGAGGATCGCCTTCAGCTTTTTGGCCCCGAGCACGGCGCCGCCCCCGCCGCGGCCGGCCTGGCGGCCGTCGCTCTCGATCGTGGAGATGCGGGACAGCGTCTCGCCAGCCGGGCCGATCACGACCGTGCGGTACCCCCCTCCATACCGCTCGCGGAGGGCCTTTTCCGTGGCGCGGGTGTCGAGGCCCCACAATCCCGTGGCCTCCTCCAGCCGCGCGGCGCCGTCCTCGATGACGAGTACGACCGGGTTCTTGCTCGCTCCGGTGACGAGGAGCGCGTCGTAGCCGGCCTTGCGTAGCGCAATCCCGGCCCACGCCCCGACCACGGAACGGGCCATCGTCCCGGTGAGGGGGGAGCGGAACACGAACGTGGTCTTCGACGCGGTGGGGACGCCGCTCCCGGTGAGGAGCCCGGGGACCATCGCCACCGCGTTCCCGGCGCCCACGGGATCCGCTCCCTTGGGGATGCGGGACCACGCGAGGTGCGCCCCGAGGCCGAATCCGCCTAAGAACAGGCGATACGCGCGATCCGGGATCGTTTCCGCGCCCACCGTTCCCTGCGAGAGGTCCGCTACCAGCATTTTCCCCGTTACGCCGTTCATTGCCTCCCCCCTTCGTGCTCTTGTAGGCTGCTCCCTGCACCGCCGCTGGACACCGCTCGGCAGCCGTGCCGCGCAGGCAAGTATAGCTTTGTTCGTGTTCCCGAGCCCAATTTACTCAGTCCGCAGAGCCGGCCGTGGTTGGCTACCCTGCGATGAGCCGTTCCAGGTACTGGCGGATCTCGTCGAGGCCGTAGATCGTGCGCCGGGCTTCGATGTCATCGAGCCACGCCTCGGCAACGGTCTCGTCGCGGATGACCTCCACATCGTCCACATCCAAGGCCGAGAGGAGCCTCCGCGCCTCCGCTTCGATCTCGCCGTCGTGTGCCCGCAGCATGAACCTGCGCATGTTCGTATCCTCCGAGATCAAGTGTACCCCAACGCCTCTTCCTTCCCGAGGGTCCAGTGGAGGGGAGACGGAGATCGTGGCGAGCCAAGGGAGTCCGCTGTAGCATGGATCGCTAGCCGGAGGAGCCCCATGAAGTACAAAGTTGTCGTGCGCCAATCAGAGGAAGGGTTCAGCGTGTCCTGTCCCGGTCTGCCCGGATGCTGGTCGCAGGGAGTGACGGAAGAAGAGGCGTTGGCCAACATCCGAGAGGCCATCCGGGAGTACCTTGTGGCCCGTGACGCAGTGGTCAGGGGCGAGGAAACGCGCGAAGTGGAGGTTGCTGTCTAGGTCTTGCCCAAGCTTCCCGGTGTCAACCTCCAGCGGCGCGGTAGGAGTTCGTTGGGTGGCCCATGACGACTTCCGGTTGCCCCATCGCCTCCACCAGCAACCCGTGTGGGGAACCCGGGGCCGCGCTCGGGTACGCGGGCCTTCGGCTCACGGATTCCCGCTGTAGCTCTGTACGCACGGCGGAGTCCATGGCTCGTTTACCGCCGAGACCGCCGAGGTCGCAGAGGAACCCGGAACTGCACCACCAAGGGCACGAAGGAGGGAACGAAGAACGCAAAGGGATTGGGGGTTCCCAACCTCAGAGTTCATGGCTGTTGTTCCTCTTTGTGTCCTTTGTGGTGGGGGGTTCGGTTGACCGGCTGTTCTCCGCGTTCTCGGCGTCCTCTGCGGTGAGTCTGTATCCGACCGCGGGGATCCGATCTTGTCCGCGCCTGCGTCCTAGAGAAGGGCCTTGAGAACTGCGCCCACTGTGACGAGTACGTCTGCGAGAAACTTGCGGGAAGGATCGTGAGCCGCGCGGAGGTGGAGGCCAAACTCGGCCGGGTCATCCCCGAGCAGGACTACCGGGACTTCGTTCGGCCCTACGAGAGCAGGCCCGTCCTCGACGCCCTGCGGAGGGACCTCGGCCGGGCGTAGCGTGGGCATCACCGAAGCGTGGGGAGCCGGGCCACGTGCCACGTCACGCCCGCGGCGACCGCGATCAGGAGCGCCCGCATCCACGTCGCCTCGACCACGAGGAGGGCCGATGTGATGATAGAAGCCCAGAGCAGAAGGATCGTTCCCACCTTGACGATCCGGGGGATGCCCCGCCCGCTCTGGTAGTCGCGGATGTACTGGCCGAACCACCGATTCCCGAGAAACCAGCGGTGGAACCGCGGCGAGCTGCGGGCGAAGCACCACGCGGCGAGGAGGAGGAACGGGGTCGTCGGCACGATCGGGAGAATGGAGCCCAGGATTGCCAGCCCAAAGAACACACCCCCGCACACCGCATGAAGGTACCGCATCGCCCGTGGGGAGATCCTGGGCATAAGGGTCAGGACGGAACTGCCGTTGGGGGTGCGAGCCCGGCCCGCACCGCGATCTCGTCAGCGATGTCCATTGCGGCGTGGAGGACAACGGTCACGCGCCACCCCTCAAGCGTCCGTACGCACGGCCCCTTGCGAGCAGCCAGCCGGGGCAGGCCCCCGCGCCCGACAGGTGACGCCATGAACCGGTCCATTGTGGCCACGAAGAAGGCATAGGACGGCTGGTGGCGCTTCACCCACCACGGGTAGATCTCCGGAGCGGGGGCATCACCGAAGCGTGGGGATCCGGGCGATATTCCACGTCATGCCCGCGGCGACCGCGATCATGAGCGCCAGCATCCACGTCGCCTCGTCCATGAGGATGGCCGATACGATGACAGAAGTCCAGACCAGAAGGATTGCCCCCACCTTGACGATCCGGGGCAGGCCCCGCCCGCTCTGGTAGTCGCGGAAGTACTGGCCGAACCAGCGATTCTCGAGAAACCAGCGGTGGAACCGCTGCGGGCTGCGGGCGAAGCACCACGCGGCGAGGAGGAGGAACATGGTCCCCGACACGATCGGGAAGATGAAGCCCAGGATTGCCAGCCCAAGGAACACGACCCCGCACACCGCGTGAAGGTACCGCATCGCCCGTGGGGAGATCCTGGGCATAAGGGTCAGGACGGAACTGCCGTTTGGGGTGCGAGCCCGGCCCGCGCCGCGATCTCGTCGGCGATGTCTATTGCAGCGTGGGGGTACGCGATCTTCCGGGTGTTCCTTGCCCGGCGCGCGAGCTCGTCTGGCGACCCGATCCAGGAAGAGAGCACGCCTGCGGCCTCCTCCGGCGTGTTGACGTACACGCCCGCGTCCGCCTCCGTGACGAACCGGACGTTCGCCAGCTCGTTCACCATGCCCCCGGTGAGGATCATCGGGAGTCCAGAGATGGCGGCCTCGGCGATCACCCCGGGCCCGGGTTTCCCGACGAGAACATCCGCCGCGCGCATCAGGACCTCCATGTTGGTCACGAACCCGTACACGTGGACCGGGCCGGCCCAGGCGATTTGCCTCAGACGATCGGCCAGTTCCTCGTTACGTCCGGCCACGATCGCCAGTTGCGCCCCCCGGCCATCGAGGGACCGGGCGAGCTTCTCCATCCCCCCCATCCCCTCCGCGCCGCTGACGACGAGCGCTGTCGGAAGATGGGCATCCCAGCCGAGCTTCTGCCGAGCCTGGGCTTTGTCGTCGGTGGCGAGCGCGAACTTCGGGTGCGCCGGATGGCCGACCAAACGCAACTTCTCCGGGGGGAGACCGAGCTCGAGGCCCCGGTCGTAGGCGCTCTCCGTGGGCGCCAGGCACCGATCAACCTGGGGATGGAACCACCCGCTGTGGGGGGAGGCCATATCTGTGATCACGGTGAGCAAGGGAATCGCCTGGCCCGAGGAGCGACGAGCGGCCACGGCCAGTCCAGCGAACGCGGCGTGGAGGACGACGACCTGTGACCAACCCCCGAACGCCTTCAGGAGCGGGCTTTTGCGTCCGATCACGTGGGAGAGCCCCCCGCGCCCGGCCCGCGTCGCGAACAGGCGGTCCATCGCAGCCACGAAGAAGTCGTAGGACGGCTGGTGGCGCTTCACCCACCACGGGTAAATCTCCGGGGCCCGGTTGAGCGGGGGGAGCCCGCAGTTTCGGAACACGTCGAAGTAATCGCATTCGAACGTGTCCGGATAGCGGAGATGGAGCGCGGCCTCGATCGCCTTCCCGGCCGCGCGGTGGCCGCCGCCCGTGTCCGACATGAGAAACCCGATGCGGATCATCGGATGGACACTATACGCTGCTTGCGGGAGGTCCGGCAAGGAAGTATGCAAGCTGTGTACCACAACGCGACGCGTTGAAGGAAACGGTGTCGGTTCCCGTCTGGTCGGAGCGAGCGGATTTGAACCGCTGACCCCTGGCCCCCCATGCCAGTGCGCTACCATGCTGCGCCACGCTCCGCCAAGAGGGATGGTATCGCCTCGGCCTGTCCTCGCCAACCTTGCCCGTTTGCGCTTCAGGGACGCGACCCTGCTCCCTCATCCATTTCCAGGCAACGCAGTCGGAACACCCTCTCAGCACCAGCAGCGACGGTCCGCTCGATGCTCCAACGAAGCGAGGTCAGCCGGCGCAGGAACGGTTCGTCGTGGCTCACGAGGAGGAGGGCCCCGGGGAACCCCTCCAGAGCGGCCTCCAGACACTCGATCGAGGGGAGGTCCATGTGATTCGTCGGCTCGTCAAGGATCAGCAACTCGGGACGGCCAGCCATGCGCAGGCCGAGGAGCAGTTTTCGAGCCTCGCCTGGGCTCGGAAGCTCGCTCTCCAGCAACCGCTCCGGATCCGAACCGAGCCGGCTCACGTACGTCATCACCTCTCCCAGGGAATCTCCGGACAGGGAGCGAGCTTCATCGAGCATCTGGCGAGAACACTTGGTGTCGATCTCCTGGGGCATGTACACAAACCTTCTCACGGTCAGCGTCAGCCGCGACACGATGTAACGGACCAAGGTGCTCTTCCCGCTTCCGTTCGGCCCGACGAGGGCGACGCGGTCACGGGGCTGCAAGGCGAGGTCGGGGATCCGCAGAACGCCTCGTTCACCGAGGGGGAGAGAGCCCGGGCCCAGCATGAACAGCGCGTCCGCCGGGGACACGATGCCAGGCGTGGTGATCCCCAACTTGGCCCGCTTCTTGGTGGGGATGGACGCCTCCGCCTGTCGGGCCTGTCGCAGCCGGCCGTCCAACTGGCGCAGGCGCTTTCCGGCTCCGCTGTCCGCGAGCCGTGCTCGATCGATCTTCTCCTTGGCGTCATGGTCGCCCCGGGGGATCCCCCGCTTGGATCGCGCTCGGTGCGCCTTCTCTTCTTGCCGGCGCCGTCGGCTAAGCTCCCGCTCAAGTCGCTCACGTTGGTCCCGCGCCTCTTGGCGGGCCCTCCGGGCAGTCTCCTCCTCGAGTCGGAGCTGAGCGCGGGCTTGGGTGTACCCGCCGGGGCGCAGGAGCACCTGGGGCGGCTCGACGAACAG